>JAFMHE010000096.1:0-8795 GCA_017854675.1 Paracoccaceae bacterium
GGCTGAACAATTGTACCGGGCCGCGTCTATTCTGTCAGGTGGGCCGTATCACCGCGTCTAGCGCAAGGGCACGCGGGTGATGTTTGGCGACCAGCCGCCGACCGAATCGCGTACCTGAATGCCTACTTCTGTCAGGCCAACGGGGATTTCGACACCAGAGAGAGACCGTGTGAACGGTTGTTCGTTCACGTGGGGGTGGGCGAGATCGCGCATGCCGATCTCTTTTCCATCTGCGTCCAAGATGCGCCAGCCGTCGGCGTAGTCATCCCAACCGGTGTCACCATGCGTGATCGTGACGTCAAATGACCATAGCCCACCTGATTCTTGCGCATTCACGTTTCTGATCACCGGGGGATCGGCAAATGCCGGCGCGGCAAGAAGAAGAGCTGCTGTAAAGAGCGGTTTGAACATTGGGTTACCTTTGGGTGTTTGTGTACAGTATAATTACTACCTCTACTTTTCCAAGAGTATCCCCCGTGAATGGGAGGCGAATTCCCGCCGCCAAATGACAACAAACGTCAAAAGTGCCCCTAAAATAAGCGGTATTGCGCCTGCGAGCCATGCGACAGCTGCGAATGCGAAGTAAACCGAGCGCAAGCCGCGGTTAAAGCTGCGTGCGGCGGTGACGTTCAGTTCTGCTGCTTTACCGGCAAGGCGCGGGGCATTCGGGTCTTGTGGATCGTTCGGCACGGCGGCCATCAGCACAGAGCAATAGCCGAACAGGCGGTTGGACCATGCGAATTTCAGAAATGCGTTGGTCAGAAAGAAGATGATCAGCAGCATTTTTATTTCCCACACGAAGGTGGGCGTTCGGACGAGGGTTAATTCTTCGGCCATATCGGCAAGGCGGTCGGTGTTGCCTGCCAGCGCCAGCGCGCCACCGATCGCAATCACGCTGGTGGAGGCAAAGAAAGACGTGCCTTGACGCAGGGTGGCGATGGTCTGGGCGTCAAAAATGCGCGGCTCGCGGGTGATCATCTGGGTCATCCATTCGCGACGGTACGCTGCCATGATCTGCGAGACAGAGGGTTTTGTGGGATGCGCATGTTCAACGCGCCAGCCCACGAACAGCCACGCCGCCATCAAAAAGGCGACAGCGGCGAAATCGAAGGGGTCCAAAAGCGTGAGGCTATCGAGTAATGTCATGGGGCGTTCATAGGTTTTATGCAACGCTCTTGCCAGAGGGCTAAATTGGTAATATTACTTTACCAAATTGGAGGAACTGCGATGGAAATGCCACTTCCCAATGCGTCTGTACTGGCCCGCAAGGCGCGCGTTGTTGCGCGCTTGCAAAAAGTGCTGCCGATGGACGCTGTTATTCACAACGAGCGCGAGACGCGTGCGTATGAATGTGATGCGCTGACGGCGTACCGGTGTCCGCCGATGGTCGCGGTTTTGCCGTCCACGACCGAGGAAGTGGCCGCCGTGCTGCGGATTTGCCATTCCGAAGGTGTGCCTGTTGTGCCGCGCGGGTCCGGGACGTCATTGGCGGGAGGGGCGCTGCCCACGGCGGATTGTGTGATCCTTGGTGTGGCGCGGATGAATGACGTGATCGAGACGGATTATGAAAACCGGCTTATCCGGGTGCAGACGGGGCGCACCAATCTGAGCGTGACGGGAGCGGTCGAGGAAGATGGATTTTTCTACGCACCTGATCCGTCTTCGCAGTTGGCATGTGCCATCGCGGGTAACATCGCGATGAATTCCGGCGGGGCGCATTGTTTGAAATACGGTGTGACGACGAACAATCTGCTGGGCGTGAAGATGGTCACAATGGAAGGCGAGATCGTAGATATCGGCGGCGGATACATGGATGCCGGCGGTCTGGATCTGCTGGGTCTGATCTGTGGCTCTGAGGGGCAGTTGGGTGTCGTGACGGAGGCGACGTTGCGGATTTTGCCCAAACCCGAGGGCGCGCGGCCTGTGTTGATGGGCTTTGACGACAATGAAGTTGCGGGCGCTTGCGTGTCCGACATCATCAAGGCGGGTGTGTTACCGGTTGCGATTGAATTTATGGACCGGCCCTGCATCGAGGCGACGGAGGCGTTCGCACACGCTGGTTATCCGATGTGCGAGGCGTTGCTGATTGTTGAGGTCGAAGGATCGGATGCGGAGATCGACCATCAGCTGAGCCTGATCATGGAGATTGCGCGGCGGCACAACCCGGTGGAGTTGCGCGAGAGCAAGTCAGCCGAGGAATCAGCGGCGATCTGGCTGGGGCGCAAGTCGGCCTTTGGCGCGATGGGGCAGATCAACGATTACATGTGTCTGGATGGAACGATCCCGGTGTCGTCATTGCCGCATGTGTTGAAGCGGATTGGCGAGATGTCCAAGGAATATGGATTGAAGGTCGGCAACGTGTTTCACGCAGGCGACGGGAACATGCATCCGCTGATCCTGTTTGACGCCAACAAGCCCGGTGATCTGGAGCTGTGCGAAGAGTTCGGTGCGGATATCCTGAAGCTGTGTGTCGAGGTTGGCGGATGTCTGACGGGCGAGCATGGTGTCGGGATCGAAAAGCGTGATCTGATGCATGTGCAATACGCAGCCAATGATCTGGAAGCGCAGATGGCGGTAAAGGATGTGTTTGATCCTGCATGGTTGTTGAACCCTGCCAAGGTGTTTCCGTTGGATGCGTCAGAGGCGCGGCGGAGTGTTTTGGTCGCTGCTGAATAAGAGCATCACGACGCGTTTGTACGCACGTATTGGGGGCCAGCCCCGGAACAACGCTATTTATTGGGGGGCCAGCCCCCCAAGCCCCCCGAAATATTTAAGGCCAAAAAGAAATGAAGATGACGTGTGAAGCTGATCTGTCGGATGTGATCAAGGGGGCCAGTGGGCCGTTGCAGGTGTTGGGTGGCGGGACGCGTGGGATCGGGGCAGTTGGTGAGGCATTGTCTGTGGCGGGGCTGTCGGGGATCACGCTGTATGAGCCCGGTGCGCTGACGGTGGTGGCGCAGGCAGGCACGCCCGTGGCCGAGATTGAAGCGGCGCTGGATGCCGAAAACCAGCGGTTGGCGTTTGAACCGATGGATCATCGTGGGCTGTTGGGGACGGCAGGGACACCGACCATTGGGGGGGTGTTCGCAGGGAATTATTCCGGGCCGCGACGGATTTCTGTCGGGGCGGCGCGTGATTTTCTGTTGGGTGTGCGGTTTGTGGACGGGCAAGGGGCCATCGTGAAAAACGGTGGTCGGGTGATGAAGAACGTCACTGGCTATGATCTGGTGAAGTTGATGGCGGGATCGTTCGGTACTTTGGGTGTGTTGAGCGAAGTATCATTGAAGGTGTTGCCCAAGCCCGAGACGCAGCAGACGCTTGTGCTGCATGGGCTGGATGATGTGGCCGCAATTGCGGCGCTGAATGCCGCGATGGGCAGCCCGTTCGAGGTGTCAGGTGCGGCGCATGATCCGGCGGCTGGCCAGACATATCTGCGGTTTGAGGGGTTCGAGGCATCGGTCGGCTACCGGATGGGTCAGGTCAAGGCGTTGCTGAAGGACAGGGCTGCCGAGATGTCGGCGTTGGATGCGGGGGCTTCTGTGGAATTGTGGAGCGGGATCAAGGATGTCGCGGCATTTCATGGGCAAGAGGGCGATGTGTGGCGCGTGTCCTGCAAACCTACCGATGGGGCCGGGTTGGCGGCGAAAGCGGGCGCGTTGGCGCATGTGTTTGACTGGTCTGGCGGGTTGATCTGGCTGCGCACGGGCAAGGGGCATGATCTGCGCGCAAAGCTGGGCGATTATGACGGGCACGCGACATTGGTGCGGGCGGATGCGGGAACGCGCGTCGCCTTGCCGGTGTTTGAACCCGAAGCGCCGGGTGTTGCCAAACTGACCCAAGGATTGCGGGCGCGGTTTGATCCCAAAGGGATTTTGAACCCCGGATTGATGGGCATGGCCGCATGACCTTTTGCGGCAGACGACCATGACCATAGTAGGGTTCGGCGCAATGCTGGTCACGGGGGCGGTAACTTGTCTGCCTGCCGCGTTATGGTTGCCGATGATCGCCGCAGTGACGCACTAACACACCGATTTTGACGGAGCATATATGCAGACCACATTCAGTCCTGAGCAGTTGACCGACCCCGGCATTGCCCGCAGCAACGAGATTTTGCGGTCCTGCGTGCATTGCGGGTTTTGTACGGCGACCTGTCCCACCTATCAGGTGCTGGGGGATGAATTGGACAGCCCGCGGGGGCGGATATATCTGATTAAGGATATGCTGGAAAATGACCGCGATCCGGATGGGAAAACGGTCAAGCACATTGACCGGTGTCTGTCCTGTCTGGCCTGTATGACGACCTGTCCGTCGGGGGTGCATTACATGCATCTGGTCGACCATGCGCGCGATTATATCGAGCGACGGTACAAGCGGCCCTTTACGGACCGTGCGTTGCGTTGGGTGCTGGCGCGGATATTGCCCTATCCTATGCGGTTCAGGATCGCGTTGTTGGGGGCCAAGATCGGGCGGCCCTTTGCGCGGTTCATGCCGGACGCGCGGCTGCGCGCGATGCTGGAAATGGCGCCAAAGGTGATCCCGCCGGTCAGCCGGAACGATGATCCGCAGACGTTTCAGGCAGAGATACCGCGCAAGTCGCGGGTTGCGTTGATGACGGGATGTGCGCAAAAGGCGCTGAACACGGATATCAATGATGCGACCATTCGGGTGCTGACGCGATTGGGGGCGGAAGTTGTTGTGGCCGAAGGTGCGGGATGTTGCGGGGCGTTGACGCATCACATGGGCAAAACCGCAGAGAGCCACGCGACAGCCGCCAAGAACATCAAGGCGTGGTGTGCAGAAATGGACGCGGGCGGTTTGGACGCGATTGTGATCAACACATCTGGCTGTGGCACGACGGTGAAGGATTACGGGCATATGTTCCGCAATGACCCGGCCTTGGCGGCAGATGCGGCAAGGGTTTCGGCAATCGCGCGGGACGTGTCAGAGGTGTTGATTGATCTGACAAAGGACGCGCCCGAGGCGGATAAGTCCGTGTCTGAGGGTGTGACGGTTGCCTATCACGCGGCCTGTTCGTTGCAGCATGGCCAGCAGATCAAGACATATCCCAAGGATTTGTTGAAACGGGCCGGGTTCACGGTGGTGGAACCTGCGGATGCGCATCTGTGTTGTGGATCGGCGGGGACATACAACCTGATGCAGCCAGAGATTTCGGGGCAGTTGAAAGAGCGCAAGGTGCGCACGCTTGAGGCCAAGAACCCCGACATCATCGCGGCGGGCAATATCGGGTGCATGATGCAGATCGGATCGGCGGCGTCTGTCCCGATTGTGCACACGGTGGAATTGCTGGATTGGGCGTATGGCGGGCCAAAGCCACCCGCGCTGAGCCTGGACATGCCGCGCAAGCCGGAAATTCCCAACCTCAGATAGGTTTTGCCGTATTTTTGCCTTAACTTCTGAATAGTTCTTTAACTGAAGTGAATGCGAAGGGGCGGACATTGCGGTTTTTGACTGCTCTTACATTGATCGCAATCGTCTTTGGCTCGTCGGCTTTTGCGCAGGATGCGCAGCTAAAGCGGCTGGATACTGGCGATGATGCTGCTGCGTGGGAAGCGGTGGGGCGTTTGGACATTGGCGGCACCGGGTTTTGTACCGGGACGTTGATCGCGCCGCGCCTTGTCCTGACGGCAGCGCATTGTCTGTATGACCGGACCACGCGACAGCGGATTAACCACGAACAGGTCGAGTTTTTAGCTGGTTGGCGCAATGGGCGTGCGGGTGCATACCGCATGGTGCGCCGCGCGGTCGTGCATCCCGACTATGTCTATGACGGCGATGTGTCGTCCGAGCGGGTGCGCAATGACATAGCGCTGTTGGAATTGCAGCGACCCATTCAAAACACCACAATCAAACCGTTCAAGACTGCGGCCAAGCCACGGCCGGGCGACAGTGTCGGTGTCGTCAGCTATGCGCAAAAACGGTCAGAGGCACCATCGTTGCAGGAAGTATGCAAGGTGTTGGCGCAACAAGAAGGGGTGCTTGTGACGTCCTGTTCCGTTGATTTCGGGTCAAGTGGTGCGCCGATCTTCAGCTTTTTCCGGGGTGAGGCGCGTATCGTGTCGGTTGTTTCGGCCAAGGCAGAAGTAGACGGCGCGCGTGTGTCGCTGGGCACGTCACTGGGCGCGCCATTGGCTATGTTGCAGGCCGAATTGGTCGCCGGGCGGGGGTTCTTTCAACATGATGCGCCGACTGCGCAGCGGGTGGGTGTGGGCGACCGCAATGGACGCACAGGCGCAAAGTTTGTGAAGCCATGAGCGCCGCGCGCAGTTCTATCCTCGGTCTGGGGGTTGCGACGTTTCTAGCGGGCTCTGCTGGCGCACAGGACACCACAAAATTACGTGGCTTGAATTCCCAAAACGAAGCCTTGGCGTGGCAGGCTGTGGGCCGCTTGGATCACCGAGACGGATATTGCACCGCAACGCTGATTGCGCCGGACCTGTTGTTGACAGCAGCGCATTGCGTTTATGACGCCAGCGGTGCGCTGATCCCCGCGCAAGATTTGCGGTTTCAGGCCGGGCTGACCCATGGTGCGGCTTCCGCTATTCGGAAAATCTCTCAGGTGGAGGCGCATGAGGTCTATGACCCCCGCGCAGGTGTGAATGCGAAAAATGTGCGCCATGATGTGGCTTTGGTGCGTTTGGCTAAGCCCATTCCAACCCATGAGCTTGCGCCGTTTTCAGTGTTTGATGGTGCGCTGCCGGATGGACCGGTGTCTGTCGTTTCTTACGGACGAGGCCGTTCCGACGCGCTCAGCCGTCAGGATGCCTGTCACGTGGTAAAGCGCCGCGAACAGATCGTGACGATGGACTGTGATGTGACGTTCGGTTCCAGCGGGTCACCGGTGTTTACCCATTTGAACGGCCGCGGGCAGATCGCTTCGATTATTTCCAGCATCGGCAAGCGGGGGGGCCGCAAGGTCGCCTTTGGCATGGAATTGCCGCAGGCCGTATCCTTGTTGAAACGACAGATGCATGCAAACCGGGTGCGGCCAAAGGCACAGGTGCGGCGCCTTGGTGTCGGGTCGAACAAAGGTTCAACGGGCGCGAAATTTGTGACGGCCAAAGGGTCTTGAAACCGCACGTGTGACTGCCCACATCTTGCTCATCGAGGTGCCTCGGAGAGGGCCTTGATCGTTTAAAACGGGCCTGTCCACTGATGGAAGGTCCACAATTTGATCGCTCAAGAATGAGGATGAACCCATGAGACCCTATGATTTTGCACCGCTCTATCGCTCCACCGTTGGCTTTGACCAGATCGCCAACATGATGGACCGGGTATTGAGCAACGAGAGTGCCAAACAGAGTTACCCGCCCTACAACATCGAAAAACTGACCGATGACAGCTATCGCATTTCCATCGCGGTCGCCGGCTTTTCGGATACGGACCTGAATGTTGAGGTGCGCGACAAGAACCTGATCGTTTCTGCCCGCAAGGCTGATGAGGACGAAGACAGATCCTATCTGCACCGCGGTATCGCCACCCGCGCGTTCGAGCGTCGTTTCCATCTTGCGGACCATGTTCAGGTCACGGGTGCGGCCCATGTCGACGGCATGCTGCACATCGAGCTGGAGCGGCACGTGCCAGAGGCGCTGAAACCGCGCCGGATTGCGATTTCCGCCGATACAAAGGTGATCGAGAAAGACGTTGTTGACGCGAATTCCGTTAACTAATCGGGAAAGCGCTTTGGTGCGCTAGCATGGTCAGTCCCTGGTGACCCAACGAAGGCCTGTTGCTGTGCAACGGGCCTTTTTTATGTGTTCAACAGAAAGAGGGGGCTGCCGGTTTGGGAAAGGCCGCCGAGGTAATCGGGATACTCATCAGCTCACCCTTGGGTAGAAAGTTAAGGTGGCGTTGCGGCGGCGACTGATTCTCCCCTCGCATACACCGTCTGATTGCAGGCGTGTCGAATTCGTGCGCAATCATGGCTGTTTGTGTGTATTGGCCCGCGCTGGAAAACAACGGATGCGGTGGGGTTCTGATATAGTGTAAAACATATACCATACATACGCGCATTACGAGGCGATGATATAATTATTTAAAATCAACGTACTAATGTGGATTTTGACCAAACGCACACGATGGTTTCTGGCAATCATACGCGGCAAGCGCCGAGATTCTTGCGACGCCCAACTTCACAATGTGTTAATTTCTAGACAGATATTCGGCGGAAATGTGCCGTAATTTTGTTATCGAAAAGGGTAATGTATGACCATCTTCAGATCACTCGGGGCTTTGACCGCGACGTCACTTTTGGCACTGATGCTGTCCGCGCCAGTTTATGCCGTTGGCTCCGTTGGCGGAGGAACAGGCAGTGACGCTTCTCAGGGCGATACCGGCAAAGGTGATACTGGCACCGGCGATACTGGTAAGGGCGACACCGGTAAGGGCGATACTGGCACCGGGACAGGCGACACCGGGACTGGCGACACTGGAAAAGGTGATACCGGTAAGGGCGATACTGGCAAGGGTGACACGGGCAAGGGTGACACCGGCGATAAGGGCAAAGACCCTGATCCGACACCGGACCCAACACCGCAGGAACCCGGTGACCGAAGCAAGGACCAGGAAACCAAAAAGCCGGGTAACAAATACACCAAGAAGGTGCCGGGCAAGAAAGTGGCCGTCTGTGATACCAACAAGCGCAGCCTGCTGTCGAACGAAGGCACGTTTGTGGGTAACATCACCGGCATCAACTGCCGCCATGATGGCAGCGTGTTGTACCACGTGCATCTTGCCAAAGGGTTCAACGATGAGGCGCGTCGCTTTATCCTGAAAAC
>JAFMHE010000096.1:9207-12591 GCA_017854675.1 Paracoccaceae bacterium
TCGAATTTGAACAGCGGTGCGAAGGGGCCAAAGGTTTCGTCCTGTGCGACCAGCATGTCTTGGGTCACGCCCGTCATGATGGTGGGGGGCAAAAAGTTACCGTCCATCGCGCCATTACCGCCAAGGATCACTGTCGCGCCTTTGGCCAGCGCGTCGTCGATGTGTTCTTTGACCTTTTCACCGGCGGCGGGGTTGATCAGGGGCCCAAGTTCAACGCCTGCCTCGAAACCGTCACCGATCTTCATTTTCTCAACGCGGGCTTTCAGCTTTTCCGCGAAGGTATCGTAGACGCCAGCCTGCACATAGATGCGGTTCGCACAGACGCAGGTTTGGCCATTGTTGCGGAACTTGCACAGGATTGCGCCCTCAACCGCTGCGTCCAGATCGGCGTCATCGAATACGATGAACGGTGCGTTGCCGCCCAGCTCCATTGAGCATTTCATCACTTGGTCTGCCGCTTGTTTCAGCAAGATGCGACCCACTTCGGTGGACCCTGTGAAGGTGATTTTACGCACAGCAGGGTTTTCGCAGAACTCTTTGCCGATGGCGGACGAAGAAGACGAAGGCACCACGTTGAACACGCCTGCGGGGATGCCTGCGCGTTCGGCCAGCACGCCCATGACGATGGCTGACAGCGGTGTTTCGGCAGCGGGGCGCGCGACGAATGCGCAACCGGCGGCCAGTGCAGGGGCTGCTTTGCGGGTGATCATCGCGTTAGGGAAATTCCACGGCGTGATAGAGGCCGCGACGCCGATGGGTTGTTTAATCACGGTGATGCGTTTGTCGCGCTGGTGACCGGGGATGGTTTCACCGTAGATGCGTTTGGCTTCTTCGCCAAAAAACTCGATGAAGGACGCGCCGTAGGCAACTTCACCTTTGGCCTCGGCCAGTGGTTTGCCCTGCTCGGCGGTCAGGATCGCACCCAGATCGTCCTGGTTCGCCATCATCAGGTCAAAGAATTTGCGCATCACGCCTGCGCGCTCTTTGCCGGTCCATTTGGCCCATTCTTTCTGGGCGACTTCGGCTTGTGCAATCGCACCTGCCACTTGGGCGCGGCTGAGGTTGGCGACTTTTGCAATGACATCGCCGCGTGCCGGGTTGATGACGTCAAAGGTGCCGTCATCGCCGTCTACCCATTGGCCACCGATGTAGGCGCGGGTCTCCAGCAGGCTGGGATCTTTAAGCTTGGATTTAAGGTCTGTCGCGTCGGTCATGTCTCTACTCCGCTTTTGTTTGTGGCACCTCAATCAACAATGGGTATGATTGTCCAGTTCCACATTGGAATCCATGACAGACCAAAGGACCGCCCGATGAAGTATGACGAAGATTATAAAAATGCCGAATACATCGAAGGGGCCGCAGATTTTCCGCCGCGTTGGATGGCGCAGGCGGAAGCGTTCCGCGCTGGTTTGGGTGCGCGTGCGCAGATGGGTGTGCGGTACGGTGACAGTGATCGGCAAAAGTTCGATATGTTCCAGCCGACAGGTGTGTCGCGCGGCACCATGATCTTTGTGCATGGCGGATATTGGAAGGCGTTCGACAAAAGCGTCTGGTCGCATCTGGCTGAGGGTGCGTTGGCCAAGGGTTGGGCGGTGGCGATGCCGAGCTATGATCTTTGCCCTGATGTGCGGATCGCAGATATCACGCGCCAGATTGCAGCGGCGGTTACAGAAATTGGCAACCGGACTTTCGGCAAGCTGGCCTTGGCGGGGCATTCGGCAGGCGGCCATCTGGTTGCGCGGATGATGGATCCGCTGGTGTTGCCTGCAGACGTGCGTGGGCGCATCGGGTCGGTTGTACCGATATCGCCGGTGGCGGACCTAATGCCCCTGTTAGAGACACATATGAACGAGGTTTTGCATCTGGATGCCGCAGAGGCGCAGGCGGAAAGCCCTGTGAACATGAGCCCGCCGCATGGTGTGAACGTGACCGTTTGGGTCGGTGGAGACGAGCGGCCCGCCTTTCTGGAGCAAGCTGAAAGCCTGAGCCGTGCGTGGGGCGCCAAGAAGGTTGTCGCTGAGGGCAAGCATCATTTCGATGTAATCGAGGCATTGTCCGATCCCGAAAGCGATATGATCAAGGCACTCTTGGGGTGAGCCAAACCGCAACGAACCGGGGGATGGCGCGGAACGTTGCGCTGTACCCTTGGTTCAAATTCTTCCAGAACCTGATTTTCTGGCAATCGGTGTGGTTCTTGTTTTTTCAACAGGAACTATCGGCGTCCGAGGCCCTGTTGCTTTACGTGGTTTACGATGTGGCGACGACCGCGCTTGAGGTGCCGTCGGGCTATATGTCGGACCGTTTGGGGCGCAAGCGAACTTTGGTTGCGGCGATGGTTGCAGGGCTGATCGGGCTGGTTTTGCTGGCAACGGCGGATAGTTTTGCGATTTTTGCGCTGGGCCAGATTTGTATTGGCGCGGGGGCGGCGTTTGCCTCTGGTACGGATACGGCGTTCTTGTACGAATCACTGGTCGCCGACGGGCGCGGAGGTGAGATGGAGGCGCAGACCACGCGCGCGTGGCAGTTCACGCTGACCGGTTTGGCGCTGTCTGCGGTAACGGGCGGTGTGATGGCGGGGGTCGCGTATGAGTTGGCGTTTGCCGCCGCCGCTGCTGCGTTGGGTTGTGCGGGTGTGATGGCCCTGCGGTTCACGGAACCGCCGCATGCGGACGGTGACAAGGTCGGTTTGGGCGCGCAATGGGGGTTGTTGCGCACTGCACTCAGGCAACCTGTTTTATTGTGGCTCTTTGTGCTGTCGGTGGTGATGTACGGGTTCAGCCATGTGCCGTTTGTCTTTGGCCAGCCGTTCATCGCGCAGGCGATGCAGGCGGGTGGCTGGCAGGGCGATGCGCCGATTGTCAGCGGGGCGGTCAGTGCGGTGATGATGGTGGTGTCGGTGCTAGCGTCCTTGGTGGCGTTGCGGTTGCGCAGGCGCATCGGATTGCCTGCGATCTTGTTGCTGGCGTTTGGAATGCAGATTGGTTTGATCGGGGTGCTTGCGCTGACGGACAGCGCGATTGCGATTGCAGTTTTACTGCTGCGGATGGTGCCGGATTCGTGGACCTATCCGTTCATAGAGGCGCGTGTTCAGCCGTTGTTGAGCGATGCAGGGCGCGCCACGTTTCTGTCGTTGCAAAGTTTCGCGGGGCGGCTGTTGTTCGCCGGCAGTATTTTCGCCGCATCCCTGATTGCACCGACCACAGGCACGATGGCCTATGCGGATATTCGGGCAACGCTGGCGTGGTATGCCGTGGCAGGTTTGGTCGTGTTTGGGGGATTGTTCCTGGCCTCCCGGCGGGTAGAGATTGAGAAACCCTAACCAATGACGCCCCTTTTCATAAGTGCGGGCATTTGCAACAGTTACAAAAATCGTCTTGGGGCTAG
>JAFMHE010000344.1 GCA_017854675.1 Paracoccaceae bacterium
CTAAAAACATTTGATTTTTTAAGGATGAATAATTATAAACCTAAAACAGAGGAAGTTTTGAAAGAATATTTCGCATGAGCGCGCCGAGCATTTTGGAATGGGTAGGACGTAGGGAAGAACAAATCAGCCGACTTGACCAGAGCACTGCGCGAAGGCTGGCTGCGACCGTTGGTGATGCGCCTTCAGATGTCGGTGAACCAATGCCGTTGCTGGCGCATTGGTGCGCATTTACCCCGCACGCAACGATGTCTGAACTCTCAACAGATGGGCATCCCAAACTCGGAGTATTTCTTCCTCCGGTTCAATTGAAGCGCCGGATGTGGGCAGGCGGGGCTTTGACATTCCACGCACCCTTGCATGTCGGCGCAGATATTACGCGTTTGTCCAAAATCGATGCCATAGTTGAAAAAGAGGGTGCGGCGGGCCCGATGGTATTTGTGACCGTAGTTCATGAACTTTATGAAGATGCGACGCATGCTGTGAGCGAAGTTCAGGATATCGTCTATCTTGATATTCCTGAACGTTACTCACCACCAAAGCCCAAGCCAGTGTGGGATAATGCTGATCTGGTCGAAGCTGTGGACGTGTCAGAGGCGCTTTTGTTCCGCTATTCTGCAGCGACCTTTAACGCGCACCGCATTCACTATGATCTACCCTATGCACAGAAGGTCGAAAAATACCCTGGTCTCGTTGTTCATGGCCCCTTGCAAGCAACCCTGCTTATGCGAGCGGCACTTCAGCACGAAAATCGACACCCACATAGATTCAGCTTTCGCGGTATCCATCCGATGTTTCATTTCGACGACATGCATCTGTTTGGACACAACACATCTGAGGGGATGACGCTGTGTACAGGGCTTGTTGGTGGGCATCAGGGCATGCAGGCAAAACTCATTTGGAAAGAAACATGATGACTGGTATTTTGAATGGGATGCGCGTTGTAGAGGGATCTGCCTTTGTTGCAGTGCCACTGGCAGGCATGACACTGGCGCAGATGGGTGCTGACGTCATTCGATTTGACCGACTGGGCGGCGGATTAGACGCGACACGCTGGCCAATAGCACCGAATGGCAACAGCCACTTTTGGGCGGGCATGAACAAGGGCAAACGATCAATTGCGTTGGATATGCGCTCACCGCGCGGGCGCGAGTTGGTTACTCAGATCATCACGGCACCAGGTAAAGACGCTGGCATCTTCATGACAAACCTCAAGGTGCGCGGATGGATGGATTACGAAACCCTGTCCCAACACCGCACAGACCTCATCATGGTGTCGCTCAAGGGGGATCGCCACGGCCGTCCGGCGGTGGACTACACAGTCAACCCAGCGCTTGGTTTCCCCGCGATCACCGGACCCGAAGGTTCGACCGAGCCTGTGGCGCATGCCTTGCCCGCGTGGGACTGTATCGCTGGTCAGTTGATGGTGTCGGCAATCCTGGCGGCGGAGCGTCACCGTTTGAGGACTGGAAATGGGCAGGACGTCGAATTCTCGCTCAAAGACGTAGCCGCAGCGATGCTGGGAAACCTGGGCATTATAGGTGATGCCGCGACAGGCGGTGCGCGGCGCGAGAAATCAGGCAATGCGCTTTACGGCGCTTACGGACAGGATTTTATCTGTGCAGACGGCCAGCGTATGATGGTCATCGGGCTCACCCGACGACAATGGCAGGGGCTTGTGAAAACGACGGACACAGGGGTGCAGCTAGACGCGCTCGCAAAAAAACTGGGCGTCGATTTTGGCGACGAAGGCATGCGTTATACCCACCGCGCCGCTATCACCCAGATTATGAAACCTTGGTTCGCGGCCCGAGAAAGCGCAGCCATAGGCAAGCAGTTTGACGACGGCGGACTGACATGGTCGTTGTTTCGCGACTTTGAAGAGGCATTGGCGAACGATACCGACCTCTCAACCGAAAATCCGATCTTCTCGGAAATCGAAAATCCCGGATTGGGCCGCTTTATTGTTCCCGGTTTGCCAGTGAACTTCTCGGAACATGAGCGGAGTGAACCAGTGGCAGCACCGGTCCTTGGCGCGAACACCGAAGAAATACTCGGGGACGTGGTGGGCTTGCCGGAAGTCGAGATCGCATCGCTGTTTGATAATGGTGTGGTCCAAGGTCCCGCTAGCACCGGTATGTGAACGGTGGCATGAATGCCGTGCTTTGGTTTAGTCCAACATGCCCCATACTAGTTTTAGCAGCACAAGGCGGTAATCCCAAATGCGATCCCTTAAACCACTCATCGCACCGATTTTTGTGCCTGCGACCCGACCAGAGCGCATTCTGAAAGCCGCGCAGAGCGGGGCAGATGCGGTCATCATCGACTTCGAAGATGCAGTGCCCGCCTCTGAGAAGGAGAGCGCACGACAGGGTTTGGCGGAGTGGCTTGGAGATATCCCGGTCCCCGTCATCATTCGGATTAATGCCATTGATACAAAATGGTTTGAGCAAGACGTTCGTTTTGCTCGAATGGCGCATGTCAGCGGCGTGATGCTGCCAAAGACTGAACAAGCCGCGGACCTTGGACAAATTGGCGATGACTTGGATGTTGTTGGGCTTGTTGAATCTGCCAAAGGCATCGTCAACCTTCCGGACATCTGCAAAGCGTCGAATTTGTGTCAATTGGCTTTTGGTTCCATAGACTATGCGTTTGATGTCGGATGCGTCGAAGCGCGTGACGCGCTACTGCTGGCAAGATTATCACTTGTGACACAATCCCGCGCCTACAACCTGCCACCACCAGTCGACGGAGTTACCGTGTCAGTGAATGACCATGATCTGATCCGCTCCGACGCCGACTATGCCGTCAAGTTGGGGTTTGGTGGTAAATTGGTGATACACCCCAACCAGATAGACATTGTGAATGCCGCGATGCGGCCAAGCTATGAAGAAATCGCCTGGGCGCAGACAATTTGCGCCGCAGACAAGGCAAGCGGAGGTGCTGCAGTCTTGATCGACGGGCAGATGATAGATGCCCCTGTCATTAAGAAAGCGCGCCGCCTCTTGGAGAGAGGAAAACCCTC
>JAFMHE010000097.1 GCA_017854675.1 Paracoccaceae bacterium
GCTTCACTTCGCTTTCGGTCTGGCGCGCGTTCACCGGAATGATGACGGCGTCCAGTTTCCAACAGGCAAACAGCGTCGCAACCGCCGCCGCGCAGTTTTCCGACAGCATCAGAACGCGATCATTGGCACGCACACCATGCGCGCGCAAAGTATCAGCAAGAGCGTCGCTCGCCTTGTCCAGATCAGCGAATGACCATTCGGTGCCAATGCTGTCCCCCAGTGCAGGCGCGCCCGGTTGCTTGGCCACCTGATCTGCCAAAAAGCTCTCTACGCGTCCCATGTGTCGTCCTTCCAATTTCCTGCTTAGCCGTGCGCCTAGCGGTAGTCCGGTTTGCGCTTTTCCAGAAACGCGGCAATGCCTTCGGCCGCTTCATCCTGTCCCGCCGCATGCGCCATCGCGTCCCGTTCGGCATCCAACTGCTGCTGTTCGGTCTGCTCATACGCCGATGCGACCAGCCCGCGAATGACAGTTTGCGCATCACGTGGACCGGCGGCCAACGTGTCTGCCAGTATCATCGCTTCTTCCATTGCGTTGCCGACGGCGCACAACCGGCTGACAGCCCCCAGATCGGCAAACCGCGACGCCATCACCGGACGGCCCAACAGGCACATTTCCATCGCCAAAGGGCGCGGTAACAAGCGCGCCATGGCAGAGGTCAGACCGCCATCAGGCACCAGACCCGCCTTGACATAAGCCGCCGTAAACTTGGCTTCTTTGGTCGCCACAATCATGTCACAGGCCAGCGCAAGGCTAAGGCCCGCACCCGCGGCACCACCTTCGACAGCTGCGATCACAGGCACCGGGCAGGCGCGCAGGCCCCGCACCAGATCATGCAGCAAATCGACCTTTTCGCGCCGTGCCGTTTCCGGCATCGCACGGCGCGCGATCAGCACGTTCAGATCACCGCCCGCACAAAAGAAATCCCCCTCGGAGGTCAGGATCACAGCCCGAATGCGCGGTTCCTGCGCCAGCGCCATCGCCTCAAGGATGCAGGCATATAGTTCCGGCGACAGCGCACCGCGCTTCTCGGAATTGCCGTTCCAGATGATCAGCCGGTCGCCTGCGTCTTGCAATCTTGCACTCATGTCAGCCGCTCCTGCGGGACGCGTTTGAACACGCCCGTCGAGGTGGCGATCAAGGTGCCGTCCTCATGTTCCAATACCGCGTTAATATAAAGCAGACTGCGCCCGCCGCCCACCACCGTTCCGGTTGCAAACACGCGGCCCGGATGGCCCGGTGCCACAAACTGCGTCGTCATCGAAATGGTGAGGAAAGGCGCTTTGCCAGTGCTATCAACCGTCAGCGACCCGGTCGTCCCGCATGCGTTGTCCAGCAGACAGGTCGCAATGCCTCCATGCAGAACATTGTGCCGGTTGGTGTGCTGCGGCCCGATATCAAGCCAGCAGCGACCATGTGCGCGGTCGGACACATCAACGACGTATCCGACCAGTGTTTGCGTACCCGTCTCGTCGCGGATCAGCAGGGTTTCATCAGGCAACTGAGAGGGCAATGAAGCGCTCCAGATGATAGTCCGTGTCGCCAAAGCGGTGGTCGCCCATGACGATGCGCTTGGCGATATGGGCCAGCTCGTATTCTTGGGTCATGGCAATGCCGCCATGCATCTGGATGCTGTCTTCGGCCACCAGACGGCCCGCGCGGCCCATCAGGTTTTTCGTCGCCGAAATGTTGCTTTCGCGCGTCTTGCGGTCTGCTTCCAGATGGCCAGCGGCGTTGATTACTGCCGAACGCGCCTGTTCCATCTCGATCAGCAGGTCAGACATGCGGTGCGCCAGTGCCTGGAACGTCCCGATGGGGCGGCCAAACTGTTTGCGTGTCAAAAGGTAGTCTTTGGTCAGGTGGGTCGCAGTATCCATCGCGCCCAGCGTTTCGGCACATTGCGCAACACTGGCTGCGGCCACCCGCGCCTCGATCGCAGTGAACGCCGCGCCCGCTTTGCCAAGACGCGCAGAGGCGGGCAGGCGCACATCGTCCAACATCACCTCGGCGGCGCGACCGCCAGCCAGCAACGCGTAACCCTGCACCGTCAGACCCTTGGTATCGGCAGGGACGAGGAACAGGGAGATACCCGCATCCTCACCCGGCGCACCGCTTTCGCGGGCAGAGACGACGATGTGATCCGCCGCTTCGGCGTTCACGACGACAGCCTTGTGGCCGTTCAGGAGGATGTCATCCCCATCAACCTTTGCAGAAGTCTGCACACGGTTCAGGTCATAACGGCTGGTTGGCTCCCCATGGGCAAATGCCATCTGGCACGTACCGGCAATGATCTCTTCGACCAGCGCCACTTGGCTCTCATCGCCCAGATCAGCGACCAAACCGCCGCCCAGAACAGCGGTATCAAGGAAAGGCTCAACCACACCGGCGCGGCCCAATTCCTCAAACACCACAGAGATGTCAAAGCCTTTGCCGCCAAAACCGCCCTGCTCTTCGGTGAAAAGCGCGCCAATGACGCCCAGTTCGGCAAGCTGCTCCCAAATCTCGGACGACATGCCGGTGTCGCTGGCAAGGATCTTGTTGCGCGTGGCCGTATCGTAGCGCTCGCGCAGGAACCGGCGCAGCGTGTCTTGCAGCATTTGCCGCTCTTCTGTCAGATCGAAATTCATGGATTAGCCCCGCATCGTAGTCTTGGCGATGATCTCGCGCTGGATTTCGTTGGAACCGCCAAAGATCGAGAGTTTGCGGTTGTTAAAGTATTTCGCCGCAACCGGACCCGCGCCCAATGGATCCGGCAAACCGGCGTTCGACCCTTCAATTGCCTCAGACGCGAAAGGCATCGCATAGACACCAGCCGCACGGCGGGCCAGATCGTTGATTTCCTGACGGATGATCGTGCCTTTGACCTTAAGCATCGACGCCTCGACGCCGGGTGCAGAGCCAGCGGCAGCCTTGGAGATAATGCGCAGGTTGGTGGTCGACATCGCCTTGAGGTCAATCTCGACTTGGGCCACGCGTGCCGCGAACTGCGGGCTAAAGATCAGCGGCTTGCCGTTCGACATCTCGGACTTGGCCAAACGCTTCACGGTGTTCAGACCCGCCTGAGAGAACCCGACGCCTGCGATGTTCGTCCGCTCGTGGGTGAGCAGGTATTTCGCGTAGGTCCAGCCCTCGTTCTCTTTACCAACAAGATTTTCAACCGGCACTTCGACGTCCGTAAACCAGACCTCGTTCACCTCGGGCGTGCCATCCAGCAGGATAATCGGGCGCACTTCGATGCCCGGTGTGTCCATGTCGATCAGCAGGAACGAGATACCTTCTTGCTGTTTGACGTCCTTGTCGGTGCGCACCAGACAAAAGATCATGTTGGCGTGCTGGCCCAATGTGGTCCAGGTTTTCTGGCCGTTCACGACGTAATGCGTGCCCGCCTCGTTCTTGACCGCCGTGGTTTTCAATGACGCCAGATCGGAACCGGCACCCGGTTCGGAATAGCCCTGACACCACCAGTCGTCACCATTCAACATGCGGGGCAGCCAATAGTCGTTTTGCTCCTGCGAGCCGAATTTTTGCAACACCGGTGCCAGCATCGAAAAACCGAACGGCACGGTGCGGGGTGAATTAGCAGCAGCGGCCTCTTCTTCGAAAATGTGGCGCTGCACGGCGTTCCACTCGGCACCGCCGAATTTCTTGGGCCAGTTGGGGACCAGCCAGCCTTGTTCATTCAGGATCGCGTGCCAGCGTTCCATGTCGTCCTTGGTCAGATCATCACCATCGCTGCCAGATACTTTGTCGCTCAGGTCTTTTGGCAGTTTCTCGGCCAGAAATGTGCGTACCTCGTCGCGGAATGCAATTTCTTCTGCGGAATAACTCAGGTCCATTTTGGTCTTCCTTCCCTTTTGTTCATCTACCCCACAAACGGGGGAATTTCACAGGTGCGCGGGGTGCGGCTACCCTTTGTTCAAATCATCAAACGTGCGGCCCGATGCCACCAGTTCGCGTAGCAAAGGGGCGGGTTGCCAGAACCAAGCGTCGTCTTTGGCGAACGCCTCGATATCTGCCAGCACCTTGTCCAGCCCTTGAATGTCTGCCCATTTCATCGGGCCACCCCAAAAGCGGGGAAAGCCGTAGCCAAAGAGCAGTGTCATGTCGACATCCAAAGGACGGCGCGCGATGCCTTCACCGACCACCTTTGCCGCTTCATTTACCATGGCACACATGTAGCGCCTGACAATGTCTTCATCAGTGAAGGGACGTGGCGTAATACCCAGATCGCGCTGTTCTGCCGCGATCAATTCCGCGATCTTGGGGTTCGGCACACCGCCACGCTTGCCCTTTTCGTAAAGGTAATAGCCTTCGCCGGTCTTTTGGCCGAAATGCCCCTGTTCGCAAAGCTTGTCCAAGTAGGTCGGCACACGTTCCTCCGGATGGCGGTGCGGCGCTTTGCGCTTGCGGGTCATCCAGCCGATGTCGAGGCCCGCCAGATCGGCCACGGCAAACGGGCCCATCGCAAAACCGAAATCCGTCAGCGCATTGTCAATCTGGTAAGGCGTTGCACCGTCCAGAACCATGTGATCCGCCGCTGTGCGGTAAACCGACAGGATGCGATTGCCGATGAAACCGTCACAGACCCCTGCGCGCACGGACACTTTGCCCAGCGCCTTGGCCAAGGCAAAACCGGTTGCCACAACGTCTGGTGCGGTTTGATCGGCCACCACGACCTCAAGCAGTTTCATCACATGGGCGGGTGAAAAGAAGTGCAGGCCAATGACGTCAGAGGGCCGCGAGGTCGAGGCGGCGATTTCGTTCACATCCAGATACGAGGTGTTTGAGGCCAGCACACAGCCCGGCTTGCACACCGCGTCCAGCTTGCCGAATACATCTTTCTTGACGGACATCTCTTCGAACACGGCTTCTATCACCAGATCCACATCTTTCAGCGTGCCATAGTCAGTAGACACCGTCAGCGCCTTGGTGGTCATCGTGTCAAAGGCGTCCTGACTGATCTTGCCGCGTTTCAGCGCCCCTTGCAGATTTCCCCCGATGCGCCCTTTTGCGGCTTCAACGGCGTCATCCTTCATCTCAATCAGCACAACTTGCATGCCCGCCAGCAGTGTCGCGGTGGCAATGCCCGCACCCATTGTGCCGCCACCAATGACGCCGATGGCCTTGAGGGGGCGGGGCGCAACGCCTTTGAGTTCTGGCAGATTGCCCACAGCACGTTCGTTAAAGAACGCGTGGATCATGCCCTTGCGCTGGTCTGTGCCCATCAGTTCGATAAACAATTCACGCTCGCGCAGCATCCCCGCGTCGAAGGGCAGTTCAGACGCCGCCTGCACGGCGCGCACGGCGGTTGCGGGGCTGATCTGACCCCGGCCCTTTTTCAGCACAGCGTCATAGGTCGCGTCCCAGTCGATAGCGTCTGGCCCCGGCAGCGCGCTGACCGGACGGCGCGGCGCCTCTTGGGCTAGCAAATCCTGCACATAGGCAAGGCCCACCGCTTCGGTGTCGCCCTCTTCGATCTTGTCGATCAGGCCCATGCCAAGCGCCTCGGACGCGCCAACCTGACGGCCAGTGGTGATCATCTCGATGGCTTTTTCAGCACCCGTCAGACGCGGCAAACGCTGCGTACCGCCGGCGCCGGGTATCAGGCCCAGATGCACCTCGGGCAGCCCTACACGGGCGGACGGTTGCGCGATCCGGTAATGCGCGCCCAACGCGACCTCAAGTCCGCCCCCAAGCGACACGCCGTGCATCGAGGCTACGACAACCAAGGGTGATGCTTCGATACGCGTACACAGGTCTGGCAGATTGGGCTGCATCGGCGGCTTGCCGAACTCTGTGATGTCCGCGCCCGCGATAAAGGCGCGCCCCTCGCCGACGATCAAAGCCGCTTTGACGCCCGCGTCCGCTTCGGCGCGGTCCATCGCGTCGGACAATCCTTGCCGCACCGCTTGGCTCAGCGCATTGACCGGCGGGTTGTCGATGCGCAGCACGGCTACGTCCCCTTGGCGCGAATAGGCTACTGGAGTGCTCATGGTCGATTCCTTCTTTTTGTGCGTACTGCCGCGGCGTCACGCATCTGCTTACACAGACAAACGGGTCCAATCCAACCCGTGTCAGCATCGCAAGCGCCCTTGGGCCGCAACGTCAAAAGTCTCAAAGGCGGCGCCGGATCAATCGCGGCGGTAGATAAAACATCTTCCCGGCACGGCACCTTCCGGCAAGGGGATTTCTGTCAAACTGTCAAAATACATCCGGTCACTGGACACCATCATGCCCCCGTGCGCCAGCATCGGTTCAACCAAAGGCGAAATGGTGCGGGCGAAGGCATCGTTCTTTTCCAGATTATGACCCCCGAGGTCCGCGTGGACCAATGTTGCGGTCGCGCCAAACCGCGCAAGTGCTGCGGGCAAGGTATCATTCACATCGCCCAAAATCAGGCGGTCATCGGGTGGCGTACTGTCAGGATGCGAGGCAACCGCGCGTTCAAAAACGTAAATATCACGGGTTCGGATAATTTCCTTGAGGTGGTGATATGTGCGCCCGTTGCCCAGACCCAATTCGAACACCGGACCCTTGAGAGCGCCTGTCGCCTGAGCGGCAAAGTTCAGGCAGGCCCGCTGCGACGTCATGCGGGCAATAAAGACGTCAAGTCGGCTCATTCGGGTCTCCTTTGGGGAATTGTGTGTCATAACATGGCCCAAACAGCGCGATTGTTAAACCGGATGCCTATGAAATCGTATCGCCGCTGGACGCTCGGGCTCAAATCGGCTTCACTCCGACTCAAGGCTATTTTACGATGATATCGGGAATTTAATGACGACTTTACTGGAAGTAGATGCGCTGACGATTGGGTTCGGCAAAGCGCCGCCAGTTGTGCGCGACGTCAGCTTTTCCGTACAGGCAGGTGAAACGCTTGCGCTGGTAGGCGAAAGCGGGTCCGGCAAAACGCTGACCTGCCGCAGTGTGCTGCGCATTTTGCCCGAGGCCGCGCAATTACGCGGTGGCAGCGTCACATTTGCAGGGCACAACGGGCCTGTTGATTTGATTAATGCACCAGAACGGTTGCTGCGCAGCATTCGCGGCAATCAGGTTGCGATGATCTTTCAGGAACCGATGCGGTCGCTGTCCCCGCTGCACAGGCTTGGCAACCAGGTCGAAGAGGTTCTGCATCTGCACCGGAAGATGGGCCACGCCGAGGCCAAGCGCCGGGTGTTGGAACAGTTTGACAAGGTCGGTTTTGCTGATGCCGAACGTGCCTATAGCAGCTATCCCTTCGAGATGTCCGGCGGCATGCGCCAACGCGCGATGATCGCGATGGCGATGGTTGCAGAACCTGAATTGTTGATCGCGGACGAGCCGACAACCGCCCTTGATGTGACGACGCAGGCGCAGGTGTTGGGGTTGATCCGCACCTTGCAGGCGGACACCGGGATGGCGGTGATACTGGTCACGCATGATCTGGGTGTCGTGGCAAACATGGCCGAAAAGGTCGTGGTGATGAACAAGGGCCGCGTGATGGAATCCGGTTCAGCCGCCGAGGTGCTGGGCGCGCCTGCGCATGGCTATACCCAAAAGCTGTTTGCGGCGGCACCAATGATCCCGACAGTTGCGACGCCCGCGCGGGCGCTGAGCTATGACGATGTGATCCTTGATTTGAAAAACATCACCAAGACATTCACCATGCGCGCAGGCGGGTGGCGCAAACCGGTCGAAATTAAAGCGTGCCGCGATGTGAACTTGCGGGTGGTGCGCGGCAAAACACTGGCCGTGGTGGGCGAAAGCGGATCGGGCAAAACGACCTGCGCGCGTGTGGCGCTTGGCTCTGAGCGGCCAGACGCGGGCGGCGAGGTGCTGTTTCGTCCCGATCCGGGTGGTGAGGCGATCCCGGTACATGACATGAACCGCACGCAGCGCACCGCATTCCAGCGTCAGGCGCAGATGGTGTTTCAGGACCCCTATTCCTCGCTTAGCCCGCGCATGCGGGTGATGGAGGCCTTGACCGAGCCGATGGAAATCCACAACCTTGGCACCCGCGCAGAGCGGCGCGAAAAGGCCGAGGAAATGCTGCGTTGGGTGGGTTTGGACCCTGCAATGCTGCACCGTTATCCGCATGCGTTTTCGGGCGGTCAGCGTCAGCGCCTGTCGATTGCACGGGCGTTGACATTGGACCCCCGCATCCTGATTTGCGATGAGCCGACGAGCGCCTTGGATGTATCCGTGCAGGATCAGATTTTGACCCTGCTTGAAGACATCCGCGACCGCGCCAACCTGAGCTATCTGTTTATCTCGCATGATCTGGCTGTGGTTGCGCGGATCGCCGACGAAGTCGCCGTGATGCGCGCCGGTGTGATCGTGGAACAGGCCCCGCCCGACACGCTGTTTTACAACCCGCGCCATCCCTATACCAAAGCGCTGATCGCAGCGCAGCCAGAACCGGATGTGACCCGTCCTATCGACCTTGATCTGGTTGCACGCGGCGCAGGTGATCCAACCACATGGGACGACATGTTCCGCTTTGAGGGCAGCAGAGCGCCTGACTTGCGCGAACTTGAGCCCGGCCATAAGGTGCGTTGCCATGCTTAGACTTTTTGCCCTTCTGTTGATGTTTGCCACCCCGCTGGCGGCCAATCCACTGCCCCAGGAAGCCACTTTTTGGGCGATGGAAGTGCAATCAGGCAACTTGCCGCCCGTGACCGAACGCCTGCCTGACGTGCCGCTGGTCGTTGATCTGGCCGCAAAGGGCCGCGAGTTCGGCAAGCAAGGCGGCACGTTGCGCACCCTTGTCTCACGTACCAAGGACGTGCGGCAAATGGTGGTCTATGGCTATGCACGGCTGGTGGGATACGCGCCGGATTACGAGATTTACCCCGACATCCTGCGCGACATCGAAGTGATTGATGACCGCAAGTTCATCATGCATCTGCGCCCCGGCCACCGCTGGTCTGACGGAACGCTGTTTACGTCCGATGATTTCCGCTACTGGTGGGAAGACATTATCAACAACGAACTGATCCAGCCGTCCGGCCCGCCGGAGTTCATGTATGTGGACGGCAAACTCGGCACGGTCAGCTTTCCTGACAAGCACACTGTCGTGTTCGAATGGTCGATGCAGAACCCCAACTTTCTGCCTTTGCTGGCGCAAGCCGCTCCGCCCTTTATCTATCGCCCTGCGCACTATCTGAAACAATTTCACGGCGATTACGCCGACCCTGCGGCGCTGAAAAAAGAGACGCGCAAGGCCCGCGTAAAAAGCTGGGCCGCGCTGCACAACAAGCGCGACAGCATGAACAAATTCGACAATCCGCAATTGCCGACACTACAGCCCTGGATGAACGCCTCTGGCCGGACGACGCGGCAGTTGTTCGTGCGCAATCCCTACTATCACCGCATCGACAGCCGTGGTGTGCAGCTGCCCTATATCGACGTGGTCGAGATGAACATCGTCGCGGGTGGCCTGATCGCTGCCAAGGCGAACGCGGGCGAAGTCGACTTGCAAGCGCGCGGTCTGGATTTTCCCGATGTGTCGATCCTCAAGAAGGGCGAAACCGATGGCGGCAACTACCGCACACTTTTGTGGGGCAGCGGTGTAGCAAGCCAGATCGCGATCTATCCGAACCTCAATTTTAACGATCCGGTCTGGCGCGAGGTGATGCGCGACGTCCGTTTTCGCCGCGCGCTGTCGATGGGCATCGACCGTCGCATGATCAACCGCGCGCTTTACTTCGGGCTTGCGCACGAGGGCGGCATGACGGCGCTGTCCTCCAGCCCGCTTTATACCCCCCGCGATCTGACCATGTGGGCCGAAATGGACATGGACGCCTCCAACGCGCTGCTGGACGAAATGGGTCTGACCGAACGTACCGACAACGGCCTGCGCAAACTGCCCGATGGCCGCCCGATGGAGTTCGTCATTGAAACCGCAGGCGAACGCCAAGAGGTCGAGAACGCGCTGGCCATTGTCACAGACACGTGGCGCGATCTGGGCATCAGCCTGATCATGCGCCCGTTGGACCGCGACATCCTGCGCAACCGGGTCTACGCAGGCGTGAGCATGGCGGCAATCTGGTATGGCTGGGACAATGGCCTGCCCTCTGCCACGACATCACCCAAGTACCTCGCGCCCACGAACCAGGAATTCTTTGCATGGCCCAAGTGGGGACAATACTACGCCAGCGCGGGCGAATCCGGAGAGCCGCCTGACCTTGAGCCTGCCAAGCGGCTTTTGGAACTGAACTACGACTGGGCGCATACAACCGACCTGACGAAACGGCGCGCCATCTGGCAGGAAATGCTCGATATTCATGCGGATCAGCAGTTTGCCATCGGTATTCTGGCCGAAGCGCCGCAGCCTGTCGTCGTGTCCAAACGCCTGCGCAATGTGCCTGAAAAGGCGATCTGGGCGTTTGAACCGGGATCGCATTTCGGCATCCACCGCATTGACGAATTCTACTTTGAAGACGCCCACCAACAGGTGCAGCAATGATGTTTCTGCGCTACGCCGTCTACCGGATGTTTACGATGCTTCTGACGCTTTGGGTGGTGTCCATTCTGGTGTTCGTGATCATCAATCTGCCCCCCGGTGATTTCCTGTCCAACCAGATTGCCGAACTGCGCGCCACCGGTCAGGCCGAAGGCGTCGCCAAGGCCGAATTCCTGCGCGCCGAATACGCGCTCGACCGGCCTTTGTGGGAACAATACATGATCTGGGCGGGGTTTATGCCCGGCCCCAACGGTTTTGCCGGCCTGTTGCAGGGTGATTTCGGCTGGTCGTTCGAATTTGACCGCCCCGTGGGCGAAATCGTCGGCGATGCGTTGTGGCTGACGGTTCTGGTGAACCTGTCGGCAGTCTTGTTCGTCTATGCGGTCGCGTTGCCACTGGGTGTTCTGGCGGCAGCAAAATCCGAGACTTGGGTGGATTATACCGCTGGTTTCGTAGGCTATCTTGGCCTTGCAACCCCCAACTTTCTGCTGGCGCTGATCTTGTTTTATTACGGCAATAAATACCTCGACCTGCCTATTGGCGGTCTGATGGACCCCGCCCTCGAGGGGGAACCGATGTCATGGGAAAAGGTCAAATCCATCCTGCTGCACATGATCGTTCCAACCTTTGTGATCGGCACCTCGGGTGCGGCCGCCATGATGCAGCGCCTGCGCGCGAACATGCTGGATGAACTCAGCAAACCCTACGTGGAAACCGCCCGCGCCAAAGGCATGGCGCCCGCGCGCATGCTCGCTAAGTATCCGCTGCGCATGGCGTTCAATCCGTTTGTTGCAGACATCGGCAACCTGCTGCCTGCAATGATTTCCGGCTCTGTGCTGGTGTCTGTTGTGCTGGGCTTGCAAACCATCGGGCCGTCCTTGTTGACCGCGCTCAAATCCCAAGATCAGTTCCTTGCCGCCTTCATTCTGATGTTTGTGGCTTTGCTGACGCTGATCGGCACGATGATCTCAGACATGTTGCTGGTCTTGCTTGATCCGCGCATCCGCTACGGAGGGCGCGAATAATGGGCATCCAGCCAGACAGCCGTTACATCGATCCCAAACCTTGGAGCGATGCAACCGACATCAGCGCACCCGAACGCTCGGATATGGATGCACCGGGCTGGTTGCTCACGTGGCGCAAGTTCAGACGGCACAAGCTGGCGTTGATCTCGGGCATCTTCTTGTTGACCTGCTACCTGATCCTGCCGATCGCGGGCTTCATCGCGCCCTACACCCCGAACGAGCGCAGCGCGGATTACCTTTATGCCCCGCCACAAAGCATCAACCTGTGGCACGATGGCAGCTTTGTCGGCCCCTACGTCTATCCGATCACCGCAGAGGCGGATCTGGTCAACTTCCGCTGGACCTATACGACTGATGAAACGACGCCCATGCCGCTGGAATTCTTCTGCGAAGGGGACGATTATAACCTTTTTGGCCTGATCCCGTCAGACACACATTTCTTTTGCGCGCCAACGGGGGCAACCGTGTTCATCTGGGGGTCTGACCGTTTGGGCCGCGATGTATTCAGCCGCATTCTTTATGGCGCGCAACTTTCCCTGACTGTTGGTGTCATCGGCATCACGGTGTCGTTCCTGCTGGGCATTACCTTCGGCGCGATGGCCGGCTATTTCGGAGGCAAGACCGACTGGATCATCAACCGCGTCATCGAAGTTCTGCGTTCCTTGCCTGAACTGCCCCTGTGGCTTGCCCTGTCTGCCGCGGTCCCGTCCAACTGGGGCCCCGTGGCGGTGTTCTTCATCATATCGATCATCTTGGGGATATTGGACTGGCCCGGCCTTGCGCGCGCAGTCAGGTCAAAATTCCTGTCTTTGCGCGAAGAAGAATACGTCAAAGCCGCCGAAATGATGGGGGCCAAACCCGCTCGCGTCATCCGTCGTCACCTACTGCCCAACTTTATGTCGCACCTGATCGCAAGTGCGACACTGTCGATCCCCGCGATGATTCTGGGCGAAACGGCACTCAGCTTTCTGGGCCTCGGCCTGCGTGCGCCTGCGGTCTCTTGGGGCGTGATGCTGAACGATGCGCAGAACCTCGCCAGCATTGAAATCTATTGGTGGACGGCAATCCCGATGCTGCCGATCAT
>JAFMHE010000345.1 GCA_017854675.1 Paracoccaceae bacterium
CGTGCGTCAGTCGGTGTGATCTGCATCAAGAGGCCAGCGACGCCGCCCACAGGATAGGTTATATTCAACCCACGACCGAGGTGTTTTAGGTCCCGCACTTCTTTGGCTGACAGTTCCGCAACCTTCTTCGGCATTATTCGATCCTTCAACCTACCCGCCATAAAATATTACATTGGGTCAGACTAATTACAACAGGTAAAGACATGGGTGTTAACAATATGTCATGTTTATAACGCTTTTTACGACAAATGACGCCTGATTTATACAGGATAGGGGCGGCCTGTCTGTACGCGGGCTGGCCACGATGTTGGTGGTGCTCAAA
The DNA here is from genome assembly GCA_017854675.1 of Paracoccaceae bacterium. Taxonomy (GTDB): domain Bacteria; phylum Pseudomonadota; class Alphaproteobacteria; order Rhodobacterales; family Rhodobacteraceae; genus Sulfitobacter. The sequence continues at coordinate 323 of JAFMHE010000345.1, forward strand.
GGTGCGCTCATCCGGACGGGTATCGGTGCGCTCATAGTCGGTGCGGGGGAGCTGGTCTATTGGTTTACGCGGCTCGCGTCCGGGGCCGGCAGCTTTGGCGAGGCGATGCGCCTCTTGAAGGATGTGGCTGTTGAGGTCTGGGAGCGGATCAAGATGGGGGCCTCGGCTGCCGGCGCGCGTGTCACGGCGATGTTCTATGACCTCAAAGCCGATGTGGCGACCGGCATGGCCGGTGCGATCGAGAGCGTCGTGGGCTTTGGCAATGCCACAGCAAACACGTTTGAAGGTGCGCTTCTGGCCGTCCGCGAGATCTGGTCGCGCCTGCCTGTTGTGATCGGGGATTTGGTATTCTCGGCCGCCAACCGGATGCTGGATGGGATCGAGGCCATGCTAAATGGCGCGATTGCCCGGATTGATGCCTTTACGGGCAAGATCCGCGACGCGTTGGCTGCTGTCGGGATCGAGACCACCTTTGGAAGTATCGGCGAGATCAGCCTCGGCGATATCGAGAACCCCTTTGCGGGTGCCTCAGCCGATACGGGCAGCGCAGCCGCGGATGCGTTTAGGCGTGCCTTTGCGGATAATCCACTCACGGAGCCTGATCTGGGCTTGGATGGGATTGCAGCCGAGGCTCTAGCGACCGCCAACACTTACAGACAAGCCGCTACCGATCTTGCGGCCGGAGCCACGGCCCCGCTCGCAAGCTGGGCTGCGCTGCGTGATGCGGTTGCGGGCACCGGTGAAGAAGGCACAGCAGCACTTGATGACGCCACAGTTTCCGCTGAACGTCTAGCAGGTGCTATGGCCCAGGCCGGAGATGCCGTGGGGGGTGACGGCGGGTCTGTTGTGGCGCAGCAGACCAAATCATTACCGGCTGGCGCGCCGTTTCTACGGCGTTGCAGTCCTATGCCACGGACGCCCTGAACTGGGGCAAAGGCCTTGGCGAAACTTTATCCCGCGCCTTCTCCGGAGCCGAGAGCGCGTTCCGCAGCTTTGTAGAAACCGGCAAGCTCGACTTCAAAGGGCTGGTGCGGTCCATCCTGGCGGATCTCGCCGTGCTAGCCTTCCGTCGTGCGGTGCTTGGGCCAATCGCCAATGCGCTCTCTGGCGCCTTTGGCGGCGGGGGATCAGTTGCGGCTGCCGTCTCGCATGCGGGCGGCATGGTTGGGCTTTCTGGCCATAGTCGTAGGGTGCCAGCGCAGGCCTTTGCAGGTGCGCCGCGGATGCACAGCGGAGGCTGGGCAAGCCTCAGGCCAGATGAGGTTCCGACCATTCTGCAACGAGGCGAGCGGGTGCTCTCACGTCGCGAAGTGGCCGCAGGATCTGGCGCAGAGCAGTCTGTCGCCGTTTATCTAAATGTCGATGCGCGCGGCGCACAGATCGGTGTGGCCGAGCAGCTGGCGGCGATCTTGCGCGGGGCACAGCCCGAATTCGAGCGGATTGCGGTGGCCGCTGTTGGCAATGCGATGCGCCGAGGGCGGCTGGCATGAGCCTCATCGTGGAACTGGCCCGCACTTGGGTTGCGGGGATCGAGCGACGGCTGGCCACCGCCACCAGTCAGACGCAGTCACCTTTTACGGGCACGATGGAGGTGCAAGACTGGGGCGGGGAATGGTGGGAATATGATATCACGTTTGCCGCACAGTCAGGGCCTCTGGCGCGTTCTGTCTCGGCAGCCCTCACAGCCCTTGGCTCTGGTCGTGGCTTGCTCCTTTTTGCCGATCCGTCGATCCTGACCAAGAGCCTGACGCAGCCCATCACACTTACCATACCAATTGCTGGTGGGAATGTCGTGCAAACCCAAGGTTGGCCGCATGGTCTGCCTGCCGTTGCCTCAGGTGATTTTATCTCCATCGGTACTGGGCGCGATACGCGTCTTCACCAGATGTTGTATAAAAAGGCAGGGTTTCTGTCAGACGAGTTCGCATTCGTCTGACAGAACTATTAGATTAGTTCTAAAGGAACCCGTCATGCTCTCACCCGATTCGCTTAGTTCTGCCACTCAGTTGAGCAATCGCAATTTTCTGACCATCACATCCATGTGCATCTTCAGCGCACTCTTAATTGGATGCGGACCCGAGGGGGGGGCAACCGACACCTCGAGCGCCGTCAATCTGCCGTCGGATACAACCGACGACGGCAATGCAAATACGGAGCCTACCCTACCAAATTTTTTGACTCGGCACTTTGTCGAAAACTTTGGCGACTACGCCAGCTCAGCCCGCGAGCTCATTGACTCTGACACGCGCTACACAGTGCAGCTCAACCGAGAGGGCACCTACAGCATCGGCGGCAAAACCTATAAGGTGAATGACAACCCGATCCGAAGCGCCGGCGTCCATTACGCGCACGCGGCGGGCCTAACCGGCGCTGGCCAGACGATTGCGATTTCCGACGTGGGCTTCCTGAGTAGCCACGAGACGCTCGCCAACAAGCCGATCACGCTGGGCAAAGAACCCGGCGTCGACGACCACGGCACCCAAGTCGCCTCAATCGCGGCGGGCAGCTCATCTGCGATGGTCGGCGTCGCGCCCGGGGCCAGCCTGATCCTGGGCAACTATGGGACGTACAGGGCCACCACCGAGGTCGCAAACCTCGCGAGGGAGGCTGGCGCCGTCGCCTTGAATAACTCCTGGGTCTTCGTAGGTCTTGAGGCAAACCAGGCGGACTACAATACAGTCTTCGACAACTCC
>JAFMHE010000346.1 GCA_017854675.1 Paracoccaceae bacterium
TCCAGCGTGTCTGGCGGCGCGATAGATGGGTCCAGAATGCTGCGCCCCACCACGTAGGCCACGAACAGCAGGGCCAGCAATAAGGCGGGGATCACGCCTGCGATCAGAAGACCCGCGATGGAAATGCCCGCCAGAGACCCCACCAGCACGGCAAGGGCGGAGGGTGGGATCAGCATGGCGATGGCGCCCGACGCCATGATCGGCCCCATCGCCATAGAGGGATGATAGCCGCGTTTCAGCATGCCCGGCAGCAAGGTACTGCCCAGCATTGCTGTGTTCGCGATTGTAGAGCCGGAGAGTGCGGCAAAGATCGTCCCGCCAAAAATAGTCACCACGGACATGCGGCCGGGAATGCGTGTGACGACCCGTTCGATTGCATCAATGGCGCGGTGTGCGACGCCGGTCTGGAATAATATCTCTCCCATCAGGATAAACAGCGGTATCGGGGCGAGCTGAAAATTTGCCACGGATTGGGCCGAATTGCGTGCCAGTTGCAGGATGCCACGTTCACCGCCCAGCACAAAAAACGCACCAACAGTTGTGACTGCGATAAACGCAAAGGCAACGGGCATGCCAATCAACAAGAGTACGGCCAACCCGCCCAGCATAAGTGTCAGGATAAGTCCCCAATCCATCCCGCTATAATCCCGTCAGCTTGCGATCTGCGGAATCGGGTTTGAGCACTTTGCGCAGAAAGACAATCATGCACAGCGCGAGGGAGACGGGCACAAAGGCCAGCATCCACCATTCAGGAATGATAAAAGAGGTGCGGATCATCGACCCGCGTGCAGCCGAGGCCAGTGCCGCCTGCAGGCCATACCACCCCAGAACGCCCGCTGTGAGTGCCCCGATCAGACAGGTCACCCGGGTCATGGCCGTTTCGGCCCGAGGGGGCAAAGACGCGGTCAGCAGGTCAATCTTTACATGCCCATTGCGCGCCAGCACCCAAGGCGCGCCCATGAACGTCGCGATCATCAACGCGTATTGGATGGCATCCAGCGCGCCATAGATCGTGGGATACCCAAGATTGCGCAGACCCACGTTGACCGAGATGACAAGCGCGATCATGCCCAGAATGCCTGCCGACAGCGCGGCAAGCATCAAAAGCAACCGGTCAAAAAGCTGTCCGATCATCTGGGTTATTGCGTCAGGCAGGCCCGGAGCTCTTTTCCAAGGGCGGCATCTATCGCCTCGACGGCCGCCCAGCCTTCGGTTTGTGCGGTCTCCAGCCACTTCTCTGCATCGGCATCGCTCAATGTGATTGTCTCGATCCCTGCGTCTGCCTGCTTGGCGTATTCGGCGGCGTTGATTTCAGCGTTCTTGGTGTTCAGCTCCTCCATCCAGGCGGCACCTTCCTCAAGCTTGGCGCGCTGTGCATCCGTCAGGCCGTTCCAGACATCAAGGTTGACCAGCAGATTGACGTCGACGTTGTAAAAGCTGGGATCAACGCGGAATTTCGTCTGCTCGTCCCAACCCAGATCCAGCACCCCTTGGGCGGGCCAGCCGTAGCCATCAATCGCCCCCCGCTCTAGCGCGCTATAGACCTCGCCGGGTGCCGTGCGCACCAGATTTGCCCCAAGTGCCGAGAACATCGCCTGATAGACTGGCGTGGTGCGGATGGTCAGACCCGTCAGGTCCGGCCCGTCTATGGGTTTGGTAAGATACAGGTGGAAGCCCATCCCGTCGCCTGCGCGTGCGAGGAATTTTACGTTCATCTGTTCCTGATGAATGCGGTCAAGGAGGTCATAGCAGCCGTTGGCGCGTTGTTCCTGCACGGTATTCTCGGCCAGATGGATCGCGTCCCCGGTTGGCACAAGGTTTGGATAGAAGGCGGATGTATTATTGGCGAGGTCAACGACGCCTGACTGTACCGCATTGCCGAGCTCAAAGGGGGGCACCGCTTCTGGCCCGCCAATGATCTGGATCTGCACGACGCCGTCCCCGTTTTCATTGACCCATCCAACGAAAGCCTCGAATTCACGGCTGAACGTCGTTCCGAGATTGAAAGCTGATACGGCGCGCAGGGTCACTTCCTCGGCGAATGCCGCAGGGCTGAAAGTACCTGCTGCGAGTGCGGCGCAGGTGATCATGGTCTTGAATTTCATGGTGGTCTCCCGGTTGAGTGCGGTCCAGCGTCTATTGAGCCAGTACCACAAAACATGTATTTGCATATTTTATGGTAGCGGTGCCTCCCTGCCCCGTCAAATCCTTAGACGTGCAATGCCGGGAAAGCATCCTGTCTGAAACGGCCGATGCTGACCATAACCCTGTCCAGAGCCTCAGAGGTTTCGAAACATATGGGGGTGTTTGGGATTGCGGTCGTTCGCCCTGACAAAGTCCGTTCCGTCACACTGCTGATCGACGAAGCCCCCAGTCTCGGCTATCTGCCAGATCTGCTGCCATTCATGGGGCAGTTCTGAAAAGCAGGTCTGCGCGTGGATCTTCACCTAGACAATGGCACAGCTCGCCAGTGATGAGCTGTATGGTCAGACGGGTTTTAAGACGAAATTTGGCCTGTGTTCAATCAAGTAATTCTTCTCGATCGGTGAACCAGAGGTCGCACAACTGGCCTCTGATCTCTGCGGCCAACGCACGGCCGACAACATCACCGAGAACACGCGCGGCGAGTCTGTGGGCAATGTTGGTGTGCCGTTGATCCGTCCTGAAAAGGTACGGGGCTTTCCGGATGGCGGTGGCACAGTCGAGCTACAAGACGACACAGACTGTCATCGACGAGATCTTTGGGACGCTTGTGAGCCGCAATGAAGTGGCTTGGCTGGAAGAGCTTCGGGATGCGTCAGATCATAAGGATCCTACACTGACGGTCAGATCGCGCACAACGCTGCGGGGGATCTTTGGCAAATGACCTATGCCCTTCCCCCTGTGGTGCAACAGGGTAATATCACTGAAAACGAACTGGCATGGGTTGTGTTCCTGCGGCTGGTGTTGAACCCGTGCGCTGGCACCCCTCAACCTTTACATCGGGGTAAAGACGTAAACGTTGAGGTAAAC
>JAFMHE010000347.1 GCA_017854675.1 Paracoccaceae bacterium
CAATCATTGGGCGCGTTTGCAGCGCCGGGGCTGAAGTTGGAAGTATCCGGCGATGCCAATGATTATGTCGGCAAGGGCCTGTCAGGTGGCACGATTGTCGTGCGTCCACCAATGGCCAGCACGATTGTTGCGTCCGAGAACACGATCATCGGCAATACAGTTTTGTACGGTGCGACGAACGGCTTTCTTTTTGCTGCCGGACGTGCGGGCGAACGGTTTGCGGTGCGCAACTCTGGTGCAAAAGTCGTGATCGAGGGCTGTGGATCAAACGGGTGCGAGTACATGACCGGCGGTATCGCTGTGATTTTGGGCGAGATCGGTGCGAACTTTGGCGCGGGCATGACCGGCGGCATGGCGTATATTTATGATCCCAAGGGCACTGCGCAGGGGATGATGAACCATGAAACGATTGTGACCTGTCCGGTCACGGTGGATCATTGGATGGGCCAGTTGGAAGAGTTGCTGGAGCGGCATCTGGCAGAGACAGGCAGCCGCAAAGCTGCCGATATCTTGCAGCATTGGGACAGCGAGAAGCATCATTTCTTGCAGATTTGCCCCAAGGAGATGCTGGTGCATTTGCCGGCGCCATTGAGCCATGAACAGAAGGCCGTTCCTGCCGAGTAACAGGTGGGCCTTCGCTGCGTTCATCGGCGTTCACAAACAGCGCCATGCCCCTTATAGCTGGGGGCATGGCACGTGCAGCGAAAAAGAAAACCAAGGATCAAGTGCCGCTGCGGCGGCGCGTTCGGCGCTATGTGCTGCGCGCGGTGTCGGTGGTGTTTCTGGTCATGGCGGCGCTGGTTGTGCTGGGGGTTTTCGTGAACCCGCCTACGACTGCTTATATGTATGGTGAAAAAACGCGGTTGGGTCAGGTCAAATATGACTGGGTCGCGATGGAGGACATCGCCCCGGTGATGGCACGCGCCGCAGTCGCGGCGGAGGATGCCAATTTCTGTCAGCATTGGGGTTTTGATCTGGCTGCGATCAAGCTGGCGATTGCCGAAGGATCATCGCGCGGTGCGTCAACAATTTCGCAGCAAACGGTGAAGAACGTTTATCTGTGGCATGGCCGGACATGGGTGCGCAAAGCGCTGGAGGCGATGCTGACCCCTATGGTCGAGGCGGTTTGGAGCAAACGGCGCATTCTGGAGGTATATCTCAACATCGCGGAGTTCGATGAAGGCGTGTTCGGGGTAAAGGCGGCGGCGATGCATTACTTTGGCGTGGCCCCTGCTGATCTGTCGGCAACGCAGGCGTCCAGACTGGCGGCGATCCTGCCTGCGCCCAAGACACGGTCGGCTGTGCGCCCGTCAAATGCGATGCAAAAACGGGCGCGGCAAATCCGCAGCGGGGCCGCGACGATCCGCGCAGATGGGCGCAGTGCCTGTTTCGAGAGTTGAAACTGTCCGGCGTTACGGGCATTGAAAGATACCGAAGCTCAGTATTGGACCCCCACGCATGGCGCGCTTGTTTCACGTTCCCCTGTCCCCGTTTTGTCGCAAGGTGCGTCTGAGCCTTGCCGAGAAGAAGATCGAAGTGGAATTGGTCGAGGAACGGTATTGGGAGCAGGATCCCGATTTCATGCGGCGCAATCCGGCGGGCAAGGTGCCTGTGCTGCGATTGGACGGCATCATGATGTCCGAAAGCGCCGCGATTTGCGAATACATCGAAGAGACCCGGCCCGACCCGTCGTTATTGCCCAGCGATCCAGTGGCACGGCTGGAGGTGCGGCGGTTGGTGAATTGGTTTGACGACAAGTTCCATTCAGAAGTGACGTCCAAGCTGCTGTATGAGCGGGTCAACAAGAAGATGATGAAGTTGGGCTATCCTGACAGCACGAACGTCAAAGCGGGCGCCAAAGCGATCAAGTATCATCTGGATTACATGACATGGTTGCTGGATCATCGGCGCTGGCTGGCGGGGGACAAGATGAGTTTGGCCGATTTTGCGGCGGCGGCGCATTTGTCATCGCTTGATTACATCTCTGATGTGGATTGGAACCGCAGCGAGATTGTGAAGGACTGGTACGCCAAGATCAAATCGCGCCCGGCGTTTCGCGCGCTTTTGGCTGATCAGGTGTCGGGGTTTCCGCCGCCCAAGCACTATAACGATCTGGATTTTTAAGCGGAGAGCGCTGGGAGGCTTTGCGCCCCCCAGACCCCCCGCAGAGGTTTATTTGGAAAATTGAAAATGGATCAGGGGCTGAAATCTAGTTTGGTCGCTGAGGCGCTCGGGATGGGGTTTGTTGCTTGCCGGGTGTGTCGACCTTGGGATGTGCCGGATGTTCCTGCGCGGTTGGCCGCGTTTCTGGAGGCTGGGTATCATGGGCAGATGGCGTGGATGGCTGATAGGGTTTCGTGGCGCGAAGACCCGAGTGTTTTGTGGCCGGAAGCGAAGTCTGTGATCATGTTGGCGGAGAGTTATGCGCCCGAGCATGATCCGATGGCGGTGTTGTCGGAGCCGTCCAAGGGGGCGATTTCGGTTTATGCGCAGGGGCGCGATTACCATGACGTGGTCAAGAAACGGCTGAAGCGGTTGGCGCGGTGGTTGGTGGCACAGGCGGACTGCGAGGTGAAGGTGTTTGTGGATACCGCACCGGTGCCCGAGAAAGCCTTGGCCCAGGCGGCGGGGTTGGGTTGGCAAGGCAAGCATACCAATGTGGTGAGCCGTGACTGGGGAAACTGGGCGTTTCTGGGGGCGGTGTTTACCACGCTTGAGTTGGAGGTGGATGAGCCGGAGGTGGACCATTGCGGGACGTGCCGGTTGTGTCAGGATGTGTGTCCGACGGATGCGTTTGTGGAGCCTTATAAGCTGGATGCGCGGCGCTGCATTTCGTATTTGACGATTGAGCATAAGGGGCCGGTTGATCCGGAGTTGCGCGCAGCGATGGGCAACCGGATTTATGGTTGTGACGATTGTCTGGCGG
>JAFMHE010000348.1 GCA_017854675.1 Paracoccaceae bacterium
AAGAAACATGCGGCACTCGGTCCAGCCCCGGGCACCTATGTGTTTGAGCCCTAAGAGAACATCAAGAAACAAGGAGCAGCAGACATGAGCACCAATACGATGGAAAAAGAGACCCGCACATGGCCCAAGGGCATCAAGGTTGAAATGATCAACGTGCGCGGCCAGATGCTGCGCGTGGCGATCAAGGACGGCGACATGTCGCGTCCGCCATTGCTGATGTTCAACGGTATCGGTGCGAACCTTGAGCTGGGGTTCCCGTTCCTCACCGCGTTGAAGGACCGCCGCGCGATCTTGTTCGATGTGCCGGGGGTCGGCGGATCACCGATGCCCGCGTTGCCCTACCGCCCGTCCACCTTGGCGCGCATGTCCAAACACCTGCTTGAGCAGTTGGAGATCGACGTGATCGATGTGTCCGGTGTGTCATGGGGCGGCGGTCTGGCGCTGCAATTCGCGCGGCAATACCCCCGCATTTGTCGCAAGCTCATTCTGGTTTCAACCGCCGCAGGTTGGACCATGGTGCCGGGCAAGCCAAACGTGCTGAGCAAGATGGCCAGCATCAAACGCTATACCGACAAGGGCTACATGCGGTCCATCGCGGCAGAGATTTACGGCGGTGCGTTCCGGCGTGATGATACGCTGATCAATGCCCACGCCGAAGGCATGCGGCCCTCGTCCAACGCGGGCTACATGTTGCAACTGCTGGCCATGACCGGCTGGACCAGCGTCGCGTGGCTGTGGCGTCTGAAACAGCCCACCTTGGTTGTGTCTGGCACCGATGATCCGCTGATCCCTGTCGCTAACGCCAAACTGCTGGCAAAGCTGATCCCCAACGCCCGGCTGGAACTGGTGGACGACGGGCATCTTTTCGTGGTCACTGACCCCGAGAACACCGCCAAACTGGTTGCTGACTTCCTTGATGGTACGCCCGCCTAAAAGGGCGCACCTTCGCTCTAACTCCCCTTTGATCAAGAAATATAACGCGCCTCTCCCCCAATCGGGGGAGGGGCGCAGCCGTCGAAATGTTATTTGGTAAATCGCAAAGTCGGGCACCTGCGCCCTCTGCCATTCTGTCAAAAGGACATTTCCACCATGGTCACCCCCGGTTTCCGCGATCTTTTTACCCAAAGCGTCAGCAGCCTGACCACCTTGGGCAGCCTTACGCCCGCCAATGTGCCGACCTCCGCTGATGACATTCTTAACCAGACAGTTGGTGAATGGCGCGCGCTGGTGACCGAGGCCCGAACCGTGATCACGCTGATATCGCCTGCGCAGATCAGCCTGATCTTGTCCTTGCCACCCAGCCAGACAAACCTGACAGCCGAACAAATCGCCATCCTGACCCCATGGTCGCAGGGCGATTTCACCAATATCACCGACCCGCTGGACGAAGCGCTCGCCGCCATGGCCCCGTTTGCCGCCAGTGACACGCTTGAGTTCGCAATCAACCAGCTTGATCCGACCGGCGGCACCACAGGCGAAATCCGCACCGAATTCGATGCCGCCGTTGCGCGCCTTGCAGAACTGCTGTGGGATGATCAAAGCGGCGTCTTTACCTCGCCGAACTTTGCCCTGAACCTTGCCACCGGTGCGTGGTCCACCCAAGGGACCAGCGTGCCGGGGTATTCAGGCACCGCAATCGGCGAATTCTGGGATGTGCTGGGTGAGGCCGCAGGCAGCGCGATCATGTCCTTTATCGGCTCAAAAGAAAGCCTGTTGGGCAGTCTTTTGCTGGAAGGCGCCGACAGCGCCGCCTTTGCAAATGCCCAAGCCGTGGCCGAAGAAAAAGCCGCGGACGCCTTTGAGAAAATCCAGACAATCGGCGCGCAGATAGCCGCAGACCGCGAAGGCGTCGATGTCGCAAGCATTTCGCAAGACGCCAAAGACGGCATTCAGGACCTGATCAACGGCCTTGCTGATGTGCTGCCCGGTTTCGGCGGTGCGCTGGACAGTCTGATCTTCGGCTCGCGCAACTCTGATCCGACCTTTGTGCTGGCGCTTGAACAAAGCGTGCAGGGCTCTGAACACGGTGATTGGTTCATGCTTTCCAAACAAGCCGACAGCTTTGATGGCGGCGCGGGCATGGACGTTCTTTTCGGCTTTGAAGGCGACGATTCACTCAACGGTGGTGATGATATTGATGTAATCGACGGCGGGGACGACGATGATTTGATCACTGGCGGTGCAGGCAACGATAGCCTCTCGGGGGGCGATGGCGACGATACGGTTCAAGGCAACGGCGATGACGACGACCTGACCGGCGGGGCTGGCGACGACAAACTGGATGGCGGCACGGGTGACGATACCCTTGCGGGTGGCACTGGTGACGACAGCCTGACGGGCGGCGAAGGCGCGGACTTGTTCATTGTCACGCAAGGCGATGAAACCGTCCGGATCGAAGATTTCGAGGTCGGCACCGATACGCTGGACCTCAGCGGTTTCGACCGCGCTGATGTGCTGGATGCGCTAACCGCCGCATCTGGTGACACAGCGGTGCTGACCCTCGCTGACGGGACGGTTCTGACGCTGGAAGGCGTCGCCGCCGCTTCGCTTAGCCAAGACGATCTGATCCTTCAGCCTTCCACGAATAACGCGCCCGAAGGTGCGGTCACGATCACCGGCACGCAAGTTGAGGGCGACACCGTCACGGCTGATATCACTGGCGTGACAGACGCTGACGTTATCCGCGTGGACACGCTGAGCTATCAGTGGCAGCGCAATGGCACCGATATCGCAGGGGCGACGGCGGCAAGCTACGTGCTGACTGCCGATGATGCGGGCCAAGCGTTGTCGGTTGTGGTCGGCTACACCGACGACGGTGGCACCGCCGAAAGTGTGGCGAGTGCGGCCATCACCCCGACAGCCCTGCCGAATAACGCGCCCGAAGGTGCGGTCACGATCACCGGCACGCAAGTTGAGGGCGA
>JAFMHE010000098.1 GCA_017854675.1 Paracoccaceae bacterium
GTTCACCCACGCGCCCAAGAGTTATGGAAAGAAGACACTCCGGCATACATCATTGGGTAATCCCCCCATTTTTGATGGGGCGCAGCCCCAGTATCCACACAGCAGTTTCTACCCGAGCCTGCCAGCAGACAGCCTTCTGAAGTATTTTGCTGATACTGAGGATACTGCTCGGTCTTTTTGGGAGCACCATACTAAAGTTTGGGCATCCCGGCCGCGCGTTAACGTGGTCCGTGCCGCTGCCGGGTGACTTGTCGCTTTCGTTGGTCTGCGTGCATGAAACTGTTGCAGGGGGGCCTTTTTGCGTTCCTCGAAAAGCTGTTCGGCTGTGCCACGCGTGCTTTAGAAATCAACAATCCAGTCCGGCCCCGTCGGCAGGCATCTACCCGCCTGCAAGCCGATCTGGCGACACTGTCGAAAGCGGGGCGGCATATCCCTGCCAACACCCTGTCACAGCCAATGGACAAACGCGGCGTGCGACGGCGTACCGAGGACGTGCGCGATGGATGCGCTGGGGGTCAAGGACGGCGCCAGCAAAACGGTTCCGCATGGCTGGCTCTACAAAACGGCAGGGGTTCTGTCGGGCGCGAAATCTACAAAGAGGGGAAGCCTAAAACCAAACGGACCTCAAGCAGCCGAAGGCGGTAGGCTAAAAAATGGTGCGGGTGAAGGGACTCGAACCCCCACGCCATAGGCGCCAGAACCTAAATCTGGTGCGTCTACCAATTCCGCCACACCCGCACACGCTGCAAACCGCAGCAATCGCTCACTAGCAAAGCCCGCGGCGATAGGCGAGGCTAAAAATGCGCCTGACTTCAAGAAGATTTCGTCCTTTCCTTTCCGTAAATCAAGGCCGGTCTGAAAAAGAGCGCGGCTGCCATGAAGCCAAACCAGATCAGGCGTGCGGACGGCGATGGTCGTCAGCCGCGCCACTCCTTTTATTGTCCCGCTTTTGAGATCAGGCATTTGTAACGGACAAATGCATCACGGTTTTTGCGAGATGCCGCATATCCATTATTCGCAACGTCTGAGAATCAGCATCGCGGTTAGAGCGCAGTTCTGCGCGACTTGACGGTTAGCTGCGGTGCCCCTCGGACCGGTTGGCGCGATGAGGATTCGCTAGAAACCGCGCTCTTGTGGGAGGCATGGCCTTGCCCCGAGCAGCGTCAAAGCAGTTTCGCCAGAGCGATCTCTCGAGTTTTCTTTTCGGCTATTAATTAATCAGCGCGCATAATATTTAATCACACTTGCGGGATGTTGCCCTACCTTAAGCGCGACACAGCGGTGGTGATATGGATTCCCTCCCCCCAAGATGAAATGAAACCGGCACTGCCAGCCGCAATCCAAAGGGACTCGTCATGAAAAAGATCGAAGCGATCATCAAGCCATTCAAACTGGACGAGGTCAAAGAGGCGCTGCAAGACGTAGGCGTGCAAGGCTTGTCTGTCATTGAAGTCAAAGGCTTTGGCCGCCAGAAAGGCCATACGGAACTTTATCGCGGCGCCGAATATGTCGTGGACTTTCTGCCAAAGGTAAAAGTCGAGATCGTTCTTGATGACGATCAGGTCGACGCCGCCATCGAAGCAATCGTGGCAGCCGCGAAAACCGAAAAGATCGGCGATGGCAAAATCTTTGTCTCGACAATCGAACAAACAATTCGCATCCGCACCGGCGAAACCGGCTCGGACGCGCTGTAAACCATTTACTCCCTACCTCAAGGAAAAGGACACTCCCTGATGAGCACAGCTGACTTTCTGAAGACACTCAAGGACGAAGGCATTGAATATGTCGATATCCGTTTCACAGACCCGCGCGGCAAACTGCAGCACGTGACGGTGGTCTCTGATCTGGTCGATGAAGACTTCCTCGAAGAAGGGTTCATGTTTGACGGCTCCTCTATCGCGGGCTGGAAATCCATCGAAGCCTCCGACATGAAGCTGATGCCGGATGTAGATAGCGCCTATATCGACCCGTTCTATGCTGAAAAGACAATGTGCGTGCATTGTTCAATCGTTGAGCCCGATACAAATGAGCCTTATGATCGCGATCCGCGCGGCACAGCACAAAAGGCCGAAGCCTATCTGAAGTCTTCCGGCATCGGTGACATCTCCTACTTCGGTCCAGAGGCGGAATTCTTCCTGTTTGACGATGTGCGTTTCTCCAACACCATCAACAAAGTGTCCTACGAAGTCGACGCAACAGACGCGTCATGGAACACAGACACCGAGTACGAGATGGGCAACATGGGCCACCGTCCCGGTCTTAAGGGTGGTTATTTCCCTGTGAACCCTACGGATGAAGCACACGATCTGCGCGCCGAGATGCTGTCGACAATGAAGCGTCTGGGCATGAAGGTCGACAAACACCACCACGAAGTGGCGTCTTGCCAGCATGAGCTTGGCCTGATCTTTGGCTCGCTGACCACACAGGCGGACGAGTTGCAGAAATACAAGTACGTGATCCACAACGTGGCGCATGCCTACGGCAAATCCGCGACATTTATGCCAAAGCCGATCTACGGCGACAACGGCTCTGGCATGCACGTGAACATGTCGATCTGGAAAGACGGCAAGCCACTGTTTGCAGGCGACAAATACGCTGATCTGTCGCAGGAAGCCTTGTGGTTCATTGGCGGCATTCTGGGCCATGCGAAGGCACTGAACGCCTTTACCAACCCCGCGACAAACAGCTACAAGCGTTTGATCCCCGGTTTCGAAGCCCCAGTTCTGCGTGCGTATTCTGCACGTAACCGTTCTGGCTGCGTTCGGATCCCATGGACAGAAAGCCCGAAAGCCAAGCGCGTCGAAGCCCGTTTCCCCGATCCGGCAGCAAACCCCTATCTTTGCTTTGCTGCTCTGTTGATGGCCGGCCTTGACGGGATCAAGAACAAGATTGATCCGGGCGAAGCGATGGACAAAAACCTGTATGACTTGCCCGCAGAAGAACTGGCCGGCATCCCGACAGTTTGCGGCTCCTTGCGTGAGGCGCTGGAAGAGTTGCAGACCGACATGGACTTCCTCTTGGAAGGTGACGTGTTCACCCGCGACCAGATCGAAGGCTATATCGAGCTGAAGATGGAAGAGGTGCACAAGTACGAGCACACGCCTCACCCGGTAGAGTTTGGCATGTACTACAGCTGTTAAGCTAAGCTGCTTTGAACAACCCGAGGGCGCCCCGATACGGGCGCCCTTTTTCGTCGTTAGCCCTATATCGGCCGGAAACATCAATCAGACACCGCCCTGCCCCATTTAAGTCTTAGTTGACCGGCAAAACCCTCATTAAGTATGGTGGGAAAGAATATGGCTGCTTCGAATTCAACATTTGCTGAGCGTGTTGCACGAATTAACAGCGGTAAAACTGTTAAGGCAGCGTCCCTTCCAAAGCTGCCAAAACGCAAAGCCTATAGAAAAGGCAACCGTTTCGCGATGCCACTTCTGGTCTGCGCCGCTCTTGTGGGCAGCACTGCCGCCTATGCTTGGGTAGATGGTTCCATCAACGTAGAGCGCGTCCTTGCGATGGCTTACTAAAGCCACAAGCACCACACGAATACCCCGTTGATCCCTACGCTTATAAAGGTAAGCTGATCTCAATCGTTTCAACCGGAGATCTTCCATGCGTATGTTTCGTCAAATAATCGGGGCCACTGCGGCCTGCGTCGCCCTTGCAGGGACAGCTTTTGCGGCAGAATGCATCACCAACAAAGGCAACTTTGGCGCATACAAGCAGACGCTGGCCAAACAAGCGGCTGCCAACGGTATCGGCCAACGGGGCTTGCAGGCGTTGGACAACGCACAGCTCTCGGCCATCACATGGCGGTTCGAATCCAACCCTTCCAGTCAATCGGGCGTATCACAGGGCGATCCGGCGGTTTTTCTGGCCAAGCGGTCAGGCAGTTCTGCGGACAACTTTGTCAAACAAACCCGTGCCAAGATCGCGCGTAACCCCAACACCTTTGCCTCGATTGAGCGCGCATACGGGGTGCCTGCAAGCCTTTTGGCCACCATCTGGGGGCTTGAAACAAGCTGGGGCGGGTATCTGGGTAAAACCCCGATCGTGAGCGGCGCGGTAACATTGTCGTCCTATTGCCGTCGCCACCCCAAGTTTGAAAGCCACGCGATTGCAGCCTTGCGCATGGCAGATCGTGGCATCATCACCTCCAACACAAATGGTGGTCCTTCGGGTGAGTTAGGCCACATGCAGTTTCTGGCGGGCAACTGGCTGCGTTACGGGGTCGATGGCAACGGGGACGGTCGCGCCGATCCCTATACCGCTGCCGACGCGCTTGCTTCTGCGGCGAATATGCTGCGCAAGAACGGCTGGAAGGCCGGACAACCCTTTGGCAATGGCACGAGTAACTTCAGGGTTTTGTCGGTCTGGAACGACAGCGGCAACTACCAGCGCGCAATCGCATTTGCCGCCGAACGTGTCGACGGCTAACCCCTAACGGCAGGGGGAGCATTGAGCCCCCCTTGCCCCTTGCGCCACAACAATGCGCCCCCTATATCACCGCTCAAGGGTCAGGCCCCTGCCGTCCGCATTCCGGTGAAGTCCTGTATAGAAGAACAAACCTTCAATCTCGCTGATTGACGGGCAACGCGGACCCCCCTCTTTTCATACGCGAGACGGAGCGTTTGATATGAATACCACAACCAATATCCCCTCTCGGGACATGCTGAAAACTCAGGCCAAGCGGCTGCGCAGTGATCTTGCGGCGCGCGGCCAAACCATAAGTCATGCCCAAGCCCTTGAAACCATTGCCCATCAATGGGGCGCACGCGACTGGAACACATTGTCCGCCCAAGCCGCAGATGCGGTAACGGGCTGGGCGCCCGGACAGCGCGTTGCCGGGCATTATCTTGGCCATCCCTTTGTCGGAGAAGTCAAAGCAGCACAGCAATCTGCCAACGGTTTCTGGTCGCTGACCTTGCGTTTTGACGAAGCTATCGACGTTGTCACGTCGGTGCATTTCAGTTCGTTCCGCAAGCAGGTGAATGTGACGGTCAACAAAGACGGTCAATCACCGCAAAAAACGTCGAACGGTCAACCGCACATGGTGTTGCAGGCCGCTTGATGATGCTGATCTGCAAGCGCGCGTGTTTGCAGATCAGCCCTTTATCACCCATGTGTGAATGCTAAAAACCACTGCATCCGTTTGCGGCAAGCGCAGAATACACTGCCGTTCCGAGCGGACAAAAGGCATGTGATCCGCCGCAACTTTCGTGTGCGGCTGGTGCAAATCACTGTGAACGTATCGCAGCCGGTTGTGCCGTTGCAGCGGTCTGCCGGGTTTGACGGCATCAAACATGCGCTGCACGCGGCGGCCTAGCATGGCATCGTATTCCTCGACCGGTTCATGGATCGCCATCAACGGACGTCCTACCTTTTCCGACAGTTTCCAGCTTGCCGGAAAGCACAACACCGCGCCGGTCAACACATGCTCTGCCCCGTCGGGTTGAAGGATGCACAGGTCTTCTTGCACCAGATGGCCCAGCGTCCAAAGAGGCGCCGCCCCGTCAATGATAACGCGCCGCCCGTCCGGGCAGGCAACGGTGTCGCCCTCCCGCTCAAACCCCAAGCTTGGCAGGACGCCCAGCGCGGCATCAAGCAGTTCCTCCGCAGCAGGGCCCGCCGAGTTATCCATCCAAAGCACGGCATCCGGTTTAGCAGCCAGCAAATGCGCGCGGTACGCCATTTGCCCTGCATAGGCTTCATCCACGCGCAGCCAATCGTCCGGGGCACAGGGCGATATGCCCGGCAAACCGACATCTGCCCATTGTTCTGGCGGGAGGCTATCCTGAAATATCGCTTTCATAGGGGAAACCTACGCGACTGGATGCGCCTGTGAAAGAGCAAGCCGCGCTTCTTTCGCACCTAAAAAACGACCATGGCATTCGTCGGTTTCAGCCAACCAAGCGGCGCAATAATGCCCAAGACTGAACAAAGGCCACCACCACGAGACCATTATGAACCAGCATTACCGCGAAACCCGCAAAATTGATCCAACCAAGGGCAGCATCTTGCCCGACGGCACGCCCAACAACGCGGACCGGGTCGAGATTGGCCCGACCCAACTGGCGTTTCGCGAGTGGGAGGCTGCAAACCTGACCCTACCCAATCTGCCAACCATGCGGCGCTACCGCTGGGAACGGCTGACGCAGCATGTCGTGGATCGCGGCTATGGCGGTTTGCTGATGTTTGATCCGCTCAACATCCGCTACGCGACCGACAGCACCAATATGCAGTTGTGGAACAGCCACAATCCGTTCCGTGCCGTGTTGATTTGCGCGGATGGATACATGGTCATCTGGGACTACAAAAACTCGCCTTTCCTCAGCGAATTTAACCCCTTGGTCCGCGAACAACGCTCTGGTGCGGATTTGTTTTACTTTGACCGCGGTGACAAGGTCGATGTGGCGGCCGATATTTTCGCCAACGAGGTCCGCATACTGATCGAGGCCCATAGCGAAGGCAACAAACGTCTCGCCGTTGACAAGATCATGCTGCACGGATTGCGCGCGCTTGAAGCCCAAGGGTTTGACGTAAAAGACGGTGAGGAAGTCACCGAAAAGAGCCGTTCGATCAAAGGGCCTGACGAGATCCTTGCCATGCGCTGCGCATCACACGCTTGCGAAACGTCTGTGCGCGCAATGGAGGACTTTGCCCGTCTGAGCGTGCCAAACGGGCAAACCTCCGAAGACGATATTTGGGCCATCATGCATGCTGAAAACGTGCGACGCGGCGGTGAATGGATTGAGACGCGGCTGTTGTCGTCCGGGCCGCGCACTAATCCGTGGTTTCAGGAATGTGGTCCACGCATCACGCAGCCCAATGAGATCATCGCCTTTGATACCGATCTGATCGGCAGCTACGGCATCTGCGTCGATATTTCGCGCACTTGGTGGATCGGGCCGGACAAACCCCGTGCCGATATGATCTATGCCATGCAGCACGGCGTGGAACACATTGAAACCAACATGCAGATGCTCAAACCCGGCGTGATGATACCTGAGCTTTCAGCGGGCACGCATGTGCTTGATCCACAGTTTCAAGCGGGCAAATATGGCTGCCTGATGCACGGTGTCGGCCTGTGTGATGAATGGCCGCTGGTCGCGTACCCCGATCACGCGGTCGCCGGTGCCTACGACTACCCGCTTGAAGCAGGCATGGTGCTGTGCGTAGAGGCATTGGTGCAACCCGAAGGCGGTGATTTCGCGATCAAGCTGGAGGATCAGGTGCTGATCACCGAAGACGGCTTTGAAAACCTGACAAAATACCCGCATGATCCGGCGCTGATGGGCAACTAGACCATCAGCCGGTCAGACCCTCACCGAAACGGGCTGCTCACTTCTTGTCGCGGGCGGCTTTTTCTTCTTTGGTCAGTTTATTGTTCCACTGATTGTTGCTCAGGCCCAGCTCTGCCTTTGGCGGCTTGGTTTTGCCGACACTGACTTTACCGCCTTTGTTCAGAAATTCCTGAATAAGCGCGTCATCTGTGGTTGGTTTGGGAACTTGTTTCATAGTGGCAGAATACCTGCTCATGCCGGGTTACGCAATCGACCAATCCGGCAAAATTACTGGCCTAACGCCTGCCCCAGATCATCGCGCAGGTCGTCAACATCCTCGATCCCGACAGATAGACGCAAAAGCCCTTCGGGAATACCGGTATGCGGCTCAATCGTATGGCGATGCTCGACCAGCGATTCGACGCCGCCGAGCGATGTCGCGCGCAAGAACAACTGCAACCGCCCCGTCACGCGCAGTGCCTCTGCCGCGCCGCCTTTGACAACAAACGACATCAGCCCGCCATATCCGCCCTGCATCTGTCGCGCGGCAATCGCATGACCGGGGTGGGTTTCGAGGCCGGGATACATCACCGTCTCAACCTTTGGATGGTCCGACAGATAAGTGGCCAGCGCCATCG
Organism: Paracoccaceae bacterium; assembly: GCA_017854675.1. Lineage (GTDB taxonomy): Bacteria > Pseudomonadota > Alphaproteobacteria > Rhodobacterales > Rhodobacteraceae > Sulfitobacter. Next base: position 7,919 of record JAFMHE010000098.1, read on the forward strand.
CATTGGTCGACATTTCGCGCATGCGCAGCGGCAACGTGCGCATACCCCGCGTCAGTAACCATGCCTCCATCGGGCCAAGGACAGCACCGGCAGTATTGCGATCAACCACAATTTCCTGCCAGATGGCGGCAGCCTTGGCCGCAGTCGAAAGCGAGCCTGCCAGCACATCAGAATGCCCGTTTATCCCCTTGGTCGCTGAATGCATGACAATGTCTGCCCCATGCGCCAACGGATTGCTAAGCACAGGCGAGGCCGCCGTACTATCAACCACCAACAGCGCACCAACATCATGCGCAACCTTAGCGGATGCCGCGATATCGGTGATACGCAACCACGGGTTTGAGGGCGTCTCTATCCATGCAAGAAACGGTTTGTGCGCGACACAAGCCTCTGAAAACGCGGCGTGATCCGACGCCTCTACTTCATGCAGGGTAATGCCCCTGCGCGCACAAAAGGTGCGGATCCATTCTGTCGTGCCCCAATAGATCTGCCGCTGCACCAGCACGCTTGCGCCGTTGGGCACGGTCCTGAAAACCGCCGCAACCGCTGCCATCCCGGACGGGAACAATAACGTATCCTCGGCATTCTCCAGCTTGCTCAGCAAACGCTCTGCCACGCGGACGTTTTCATTATGCGAGCGCAGGTAGATATTCTGCGCATTCAGCGGTGAATAATCGGGACCACGTTCAAATGTCGTGGCCATATGCACGGCCGGTACAACGCCGCCGGTTTCGTCATCCTTTGCACCGGCTGCATGTGCCGCAATGGTGCTTGGTTTCAAACGGGGTTTCAGCGCATCAGACATCTGCAGACCTTTCAGGATATCATTTCACCGCTCTTGCTATACCGCACCCGCGGCACAGGAAAGCCCCTCGCGACGCAACGTCCGCGTCACGCCACCGTGAGGCATCTGTCACACCCCTTGTGCCGCCGCGCTTGGTCGCCCACCCTAGACGCAGCCAAGCGGAGACCCCTCATGCCCACCGAACGCATCACCTTTCCAAACAGCGCAGGCGACCTGCTTGCCGCGCGGCTGGACATGCCCGAAGGGCCCCATCTGGCCACAGCACTTTTTGCGCATTGCTTTACATGCGGCAAAGACATCCCCGCCGCACGCCGCATCTCTGCCCGCCTGTCCGCGATGGGCATTGCCGTTTTGCGGTTCGATTTCACGGGGTTGGGCCATTCAGAAGGCGAATTCGCCAATACATCCTTTACCTCGAATGTGGACGACTTGCGCGCGGCTTGCGCGTATCTTGATACCATAGGAACGCCCGTTTCGTTGCTGATAGGCCATTCTCTGGGCGGCGCCGCAGTGCTCAAAGCGGCAGCAGGCCTCGACCACGTCAAAGCGGTTGCAACGCTGGGCGCACCCTTTGATCCGGGCCATGTGACCGATAATTTCGCCGATGCCCTGCCCGAAATCGCCGCAAACGGCAGCGCCGAGGTTTCGCTCGGTGGTCGCCCGTTCAAGATCGGCCAATCCTTTGTCGAAGACGTCAGTAGCGCTGAACTCACCTCAGCCATTAGAAACCTGAAAGCAGCCCTTCTGGTGCTGCACGCCCCCACAGACGCAATCGTGAGCATCGACAACGCCAGCCAGATATTTCTGACCGCCAAGCATCCCAAAAGCTTTGTCACACTGGACGGTGCCGATCACCTGATCACGCAGCCCGATGACGCCGAATACGCCGCCGACGTGATCGCCACATGGGCCAGCCGCTATCTGCCACTGCGCCCACCTGCGCCCCCGCCGGGCGCACCCGAAGGCGTGGTACGTGTCTCCGAGGCAGACACATCAGGCTTCCTGCAAGACATCAACTCCGGCCCCTACCACCACGCACTGGCGGATGAGCCACTGGCCTACGGAGGCACCAACAAAGGCATGTCGCCCTATGGATTTTTATCCGCCGGTCTGGGTGCCTGCACGTCGATGACGATCCGCATGTACGCACGGCGCAAAGGCTGGCCTTTGACCCATGTCAGCGTCGACATCTGCCATGACAAAGTGCACGCCCAGAACGCCGAAACAGGCAGTGGCGACAAGATCGACACATGGCGCCGAAAAATCCGCCTCACCGGCGATTTGACCACCGAACAACGTCAAAAACTGGCAGAAATCGCGGACAAATGCCCCGTCCACCGCACGCTTGAGCGGTCGTCGTCAGTGGTCACAGAACTCCTGCCCTAAAAGCACCGCCCTTCTTTCTTTTTGGCCATAAATAATTCGGGGGAATCGGCGCTTCGCCGATGGGGGCTGGCCCCCAACAACACCTGCGTCACATAACTCAGTTCTTATACTCACCCACGGTCAACGCGCCCCCGCCCCCAACAAAACGCACGCGTTCCCCATCCGTCTGCAGCCCGTAACAGGCCCACAAGTCCGAGGGCGGCCACATGCTGCAATATTGATCGCCCCGAACCGCCCAATACCCCCATGTGTCGCGCCCCGAAAAATACAACGTCCGACCAGAAGCGCGAAAATCTTGCCACTGTGCGCCATAATCCAGCGTGCGCCCCGTCAATGCAGCAGTTATCTCAGCGCCCGTCAGCATCTGCCACACCGCTTCTTCGGCGGCCACAGCAGCACCCAAACCCAAACCAACCACAAAAACCAACCCGCGCATCCACACCCCTGACTTGTCCTTTATGTCGCCTCAGTCTATGCCGCCCCTGACCCTGCCTACAGTCACAAAAAGGTATACCCATGATCCCGCGTTATTCCCGTCCCGAAATGGTTTCCATCTGGTCTCCTGCCACCAAATTCCGCATCTGGTACGAGATTGAGGCATACGCATGCGACGCGATGGCCGACATCGGCGTGATCCCGCGTGAAAACGCGGATGCCGTGTGGAAAGCCAAAGACGTTGAATTCGACGTCGCCCGCATCGACGAGATCGAGGCCGTCACCAAACACGATGTCATCGCCTTTCTGACCCATCTGGCCGAACATGTCGGCTCTGACGAGGCGCGATTTGTGCATCAAGGCATGACATCGTCCGATGTGCTCGATACCTGTTTCAACGTGCAATTAACCCGCGCCGCAGACATTCTGATCGCAGATGTCCAAGGACTGCTTGCTGCCCTCAAACGCCGTGCGATTGAACATAAAGACACCATTCGCATTGGCCGGTCGCATGGCATTCACGCAGAGCCCACCACGATGGGTCTGACCTTTGCCCGCTTTTACGCCGAAATGGACCGCAACCTTGCCCGCCTGCACGTCGCCCGCGATGAGATCGCCACAGGCGCTATCTCCGGTGCGGTCGGGACATTCGCGAACATTGACCCTGCCATCGAAGAGCACGTCTGCGCCAAACTCGGGCTGAAGCCCGAACCGATCTCGACCCAGGTGATTCCACGCGACCGCCATGCGGCGTTCTTTGCCTGCCTCGGCGTTGTCGGCAGCAGCATCGAAAACATCGCAACCGAAATTCGCCACATGCAGCGCACCGAAGTGCTGGAAGCCGAAGAATTCTTCTCTGCCGGTCAAAAAGGCTCCTCGGCAATGCCGCACAAACGCAACCCTGTGCTGACCGAAAACCTCACCGGTCTTGCGCGTCTTGTCCGCATGGCGGTGGTTCCGGCAATGGAGAATGTGGCCCTCTGGCACGAGCGCGACATCTCGCATTCTTCGGTTGAGCGGAACATCGGCCCCGACACGACCATCACGCTGGACTTTGCCCTGTCGCGCCTCACCGGTGTGATCGACAAACTGGTCATCTACCCGGATAATATGCTGGCCAATATGAATAAATTCCGGGGCCTTTTGATGTCACAGCGGGTTCTTTTGGCGCTGACCCAAGCAGGCGTCAGCCGCGAAGACAGCTATAAACTGGTCCAGCGCAATGCGATGAAGGTTTGGGAAGAAGGCAAGGACTTCAAAACCGAGCTTTTGGGAGATGCAGATGTGCTCAAATACCTCAGCGCAGCAGAGATCGAAGAGAAGTTCGATCTTGGCTACCATACCAAGCACGTTGATACGATCTTTGCCCGCGTATTTGGCGAATAGCGGTATCTGGGCAGGTTTTGAGCGGCCAAAGTAGAAATATTGCGCAATTTAGCTGCAATTCTTTGCACTATACTCCGATTCCCGCATAAGCCGAATTTGATGTCTTGACGGCTGGGTTTGAAA
>JAFMHE010000099.1 GCA_017854675.1 Paracoccaceae bacterium
TTCTTACGGTCGCGCGTGGCGTATTGGTTGGCCTTGTCGACCGCCTGCGTGGCGACCTTAAAGACGTTGGAACGACGACCATAATAACCTTTGGCGGCTTTGATGATCTTCTTGTGACGGGCGTGGGTGACTGTACCACCTTTAACTCGGGACATCTCGGTACTCCTCTATCAGCGGTCGTAGGGCATAAAGCCCTTGATGATTTTTGCATCTGGCGCTGACAATGCTGTCGTGCCGCGTGCGTTACGGATGAATTTCTTGGTCCGTTTAATCATGCCGTGCTGTTTGCCAGCCTGGCCGCCGATGACCTTACCGGTCGCCGAGATTTTAAAGCGCTTTTTGGCGCTCGACTTCGTCTTCATCTTAGGCATTTCCGTCTCCATATCTTGAGTTCGGTTAACGCACGACTCGGCATGCCACATTGGCCGGTCGCGCGGGTTGAGAGCGTCCTATAGGAGGGGGCGCAGCAGATAGCAAGCGGTTTGCAACGGACCATCGACATTGACATGGCGCAGGCGCTATCGCAGGACCGACACACGGATGAACGTGACTGTCTAAGGTAAGGAATAACAGGTTTGGGCGACAACAACGATACGAATCTGTTGACAGAGATCATCGCATTGGAGCACCAGGTTTGGGATGCCTTGGTGTCAGGTGACATCAACGCAGACGCTGCATTGTTGTGCGATAGCTTTCTAGGGGTTTACTCGGACGGGTTTGCCCAAAAGGCAGATCATACTGGCCAATTGACTAGCGGTCCCACAGTCGAAAGCTACACCATATCGTCTTGCCATCTGCGCACCCTCGGATCAGGGCACGTCATGTTCAGCTATCAGGCCGATTTCACGCGCGCAGGGGCACAAGCATCAGAAACGATGTATGTCACATCCGTGTGGGCGCGTCGCGCAGGCGCGTGGATCAACATCTTTAGCCAGGATACGCCAGCAAAACCCAATGATCCCGCCTAGGAAATATAGCGTCCGATCACATTGGTAAACACATTCGGGATCTGCTGAAAAGTGTAGCCCCCCGGATGGGTAATCACGGCATAAAGTATCAGACCGCCAGCGATCAGGATTGTAACGGCTGAGGCCCTTGGCGCCCGACGGTCGCTCATCGCGGAAAGTACGGACGGGATCGAAAGCACACCAAGAAAAATGCCGATGACCAAAGCTAAATCAGTATCCATAGGAATATCCTTTCACTTGATGTGAAAGTCTATTCTGGATCAGAGGCGTAAATCAAACGTTCATCACAAGGGGCGACGCGCAAAATGTTCGTGCTGCCCGGCACATTGAACGGCACACCGGCTGTCACAACGATCAGATCATCCGCATTGGCGAACCCTTCGCTGCGGGCTGCCTTGGCTGCAGAGACCACCGCCATCTTGAAACGGTCCAACTCTCCGGTGATCACACAATTGGTGCCCCAACTCAGCGCCAGACGCCGCGCCGTGCCGACCAAAGGTGTCATAGCGATGATCGGAACGCGGGGCCGCTCACGCGCCGTCAGCAACGCAGTTGTCCCGCTTTGGGTGAAACAACAGATCGCCTTGATGTTCGTTGTCTCCGCAATTTCGCGCGCTGCCGCAACGATACCGTCCGCAACCGTGCGCCCGTCTGTCCTGCGCGACGCTTCGATAATCTGCGTATAGGTCGGATCCTGCTCCACCTCGACGGCGACATTGTCCATCGTCGTCACAGCTTCGATCGGAAACGATCCAGCGGCTGATTCGGCGCTCAGCATCACAGCATCCGCACCCTCATAGATCGCAGTCGCGACGTCGCTGACTTCGGCGCGCGTTGGCATCGGGCTTTCGATCATCGATTCCAGCATCTGGGTCGCAACAATCACAGGTTTCGCTGCTGCACGGCATTTGCGTACAAGGCGCTTTTGGATCGGCGGCACGTTCTGCACAGGCAATTCCACACCCAAATCGCCACGCGCAACCATGATGCCATCGCTCACTGCCAGAATGTCGTCGAACCGCTCCACTGCGGATGGTTTTTCGATCTTGGACAGGATCGCCGCGCGCCCTTTGGCCAGATCCCGCGCCTCGGTCACGTCCTCAGGCCGCTGAACAAAGCTGAGCGCAAGCCAATCCACACCCAGATCGCAGACAAACTCCAGATCCGCACGGTCCTTGTCCGACAGCGCCGCGACAGGCAGCACCACGTCAGGCACGTTCACGCCCTTGCGGTTCGAGATCACACCGCCAATGACCACTTCGCAATCGGCAAAATCAGGACCACACGCAACAACCTTCAGGCGGATTTTGCCATCATTGACCAGCAGGCTTGCCCCCGGTTTCAGCGCCTGAAAAATCTCGGGGTGCGGCAGGCACACACGGCTTGCGTCGCCTTCGGCCTCGTTCAGGTCCATCCGAAACGCAGCACCAACGACCAGATGTTCACTGTCCCCGGAAAACACACCGACCCGCAGCTTGGGCCCCTGCAAATCCGCAAGAATCCCGATTGTGCTGCCGGTATCTTCTTCGACTTTGCGGATGATCGCATGCTTGTGACGAATTTCGTCATGGCTGCCGTGGCTCATATTCAGACGAAAGACATCCGCCCCTGCCGTATGCAGCGCCTTGATCATGTCATAGGTGTCAGAGGCGGGCCCAAGGGTGGCCACAATTTTCACATTCCGCAGGCGTCTCATCTTTTGTCCTCGTCATTAATTCGGCAACTGTTAGCGATAACATATACTGTCTTTCACCTACCCGCCACAGTGATGCGTGTCAAAGGTTTCACAAATATGAAGCCACCACCAGCCCATCCCCGGCCTTGCCACACCTTGACACACCCCACCCGCCGGACCACCTGATAAACGAAAGGAGATCGCATATGCCAACCCAGACCGAAATCGAACTTCAGGCCGCCGCGTACAGACGCTTGCAGAAACATCTGATGGAGGACCGCACCGATGTGCAGAACATCGACATGATGAACCTTACCGGATTTTGCCGCAACTGCCTGTCGCGCTGGTACCAAGAGGCCGCCGCCGAGCGTGGCATCGAAATGACCAAGGACGAGACACGCGAACTTTTCTACGGCATGACCATGGATGAATGGAAAAAGACCTATCAGACAGACGCGGGTGATGCGCAACAACAGGCGTTCGTAAAAGCGTTTGCCGAAAATGTAGGCACCAAGAAATAGAAAAAGGCGCGACACTATGATCGCGCCTCGCCTCATCCATCTCTGCGCACCTGATCCCTAGATCGCGACCTTGCGCATCTCATCCAGATAAATCTCGCGCAACCTTGGCGCAACCCGCCCCGGCGTACCGTCGCCAAGCGCCACACCATCGATTTCGACCACCGGCATCACAAAAGCTGACGCTGACGTGGTAAACGCCTCATCCGCCTCCTTGGCTTCGTCGATGGTAAAGTTGCGCTCTTCCACTTCCATCTGCGCCTCTTTGGCAAAGCGCAGCACAGCCGCCCGCGTGATCCCGTGCAGGATGTCATTGGACAGTGCGCGGGTGATGATCTTGTTGCCCTTGACGATATAGGCGTTGTTCGATGTGCCTTCGGTCACGAACCCGTCCTCGATCATCCACGCATCATCACACCCGGCCTTCTTGGCCATCATTTTGCCCATGGACGGATACAAAAGCTGAACCGTCTTGATATCGCGGCGACCCCAGCGGATGTCCTCAATCGAAATAACCTTTGCGCCCCGCTTGGCCGCAGGACTGTCCGCCAGACCCGGCTTGTTCTGCGTGAAAAGTACAACCGTCGGTTCTGTCGCTTCGGGATCAGGGAAAGCAAAATCACGGTCCCCGTCAGACCCGCGTGTGATCTGCAAATAGATAAGGCCCTCGTTGATCTCGTTCACGCGCACCAACTCGCGATGGACTTCCAGCAAGTCCTCTTTGGAGATCGGGTTGCGCATGTCCAACTCGTTCAAGGACCGGCTCAGGCGCACTGCATGCCCGTCGAAATCAATCAGCTTGCCATCTAGCACCGAGGTCACTTCATAGACGCCGTCCGCCATCAGAAATCCGCGATCAAAGATCGATACCCGCGCTTCATTCTCTGGCAGATACTCACCGTTCACATAAACTGTCCGCATCGCTTTAACCCCATAATCCCGCGACAGGAGGGTGCACCCCATCCTCGTCGAATTTCAACGCATTCTCTCGGTCTTCGCCTAACAACAGCGGACCATCCAGATCAACTACTTTGGCGCCCTGTGCCACCAATGTCGCAGGCGCCATCGCCAAGGATGAACCAACCATGCAGCCAACCATCACGTCATACCCTTCGGCGCGCGCTGCATCACGCAGCTTCAACGCTTCGGTCAGCCCGCCGGTTTTATCCAGCTTGATATTCACCACATCATACTTGCCCTTGAGCTGCGCCAACGTGCTGCAATCATGCGCGCTCTCGTCCGCACAAACCGGCACCGGCCGCGCCATCCCGATCAGCGCGTCATCCTCACCCGCAGGCAAAGGCTGTTCAACCAATGCCACGCCCAACCGCACCAGATGCGGTGCAAGAACGGCATAAACCTCCGCCGACCAGCCCTCGTTCGCATCGACAATAATCGTGGACTTGGGGGCGCCTGCCCGCACGGCCTCAAGCCGGGGCATATCATCGGGCGTTCCCAATTTAATCTTCAACAAGGGCCGAAAGGCGTTCTTGGCCGCCTGCGCCTGCATCTCTGCCGGTTCCGCCAGCGACAACGTATAGGCGGTGATCTCGGGACCGGGCTTGGCCAATCCGGCCAATTCCCAAACACGTTTGCCTGACTGCTTGGCCTGCAGATCCCACAACGCGCAATCAACAGCATTGCGTCCCGCACCCGCTGGCAACAAACCATAAAGCGCCTCACGGCTCACCTGCTCAGGCAGGCCTTCAATCTGTGCGGTAACAGATTCTAACGTCTCCCCGTAGCGCGCATAAGGCACACATTCACCCCAACCTGTGACACCGCCTTTAGTGATGCGCACCGTCAGCACCTTGGCTTCCGTCCGCGACCCGCGCGAAATGGTAAACACTTGCGCCAGCTTGAACACATCTGCCGTCACATCAATCTGCATAGCCGCCTCCGGGTAGTGCAAGGTGGCAGCATAAACCGCCCCCCTGCTTCAATTTTCCAAATAGACTCAATCCTGCGCGATCTACAAACGTAATCAGAGGTTTTCGAGCGCCTCGGCCAACCGCTCGGCCCCGTGCCGGAACGGATCAACCGCAGGCAGCCCCATCTCGGCCTCGACTTTTGCCAGATAGGCCACCGCATCATCTTCGGACATATGCTGTGTGTTCACAGAAACGCCGACGACCTTGCAGGCCGGATTTGCAACCTTGGCCAAAGCAAGCGCCATGTCAGAAACGGCCTGCATGGGAGGAGGCGTATAATCCGGCAAACCCCGCATATGCGTGCGCGTCGGTTCATGACAGACAATCAACGCATCCGGCTGACCACCGTGGATCAACGCAAGCGTCACACCCGAATACGAGACGTGGAACAAACTGCCCTGCCCCTCGATAATATCCCAATGATCATCATCATTGTTCGGCGTGAGGTACTCGACTGCACCAGCCATAAAATCCGCAATGACAGCATCCAGCGGCACACCGGACCCGGTGATCAGAATACCGGTCTGGCCCGTTGCGCGGAACGTGCTTTTCATGCCTTTGGCGCGCATCGCCTCATCCAGCGCCAATGCAGTGTACATCTTGCCCACCGAACAATCTGTTCCAACGGCCAGGACCCGCTTGCCGGACCGCTTTTTGCCATCAGCAATAGGATATTGGACATTGGGCACGCGCACATCATGCAATGTCTGACCGTTCACCTGCGACGCCGCGACCAGATCGCCTTCTTCAGCCAGCAAATTGTGCAGACCGGACGCCAGATCAAAGCCCATACCAAGCGCCTGGATCAGGATCTCTTTCCACGCCTGTGAAATCACTCCGCCGCGGTTGGCAACGCCAATCACCAACGTCTTGGCACCGGCCTCTTTGGCCTCGGCGAGCGTCATGTCCTTTAAGCCTACATCGGCCTTGCAGCCGTCCATCCGGAATTGACCGACCGCATTCTCCGGTCGCCAGTCCTTGATGCCTTGGGCCACTTTGGCAGCCAATTGGTCAGGCGCGTCGCCCAAAAACAAGAGATATGGTGTTTCGATCATGGCGCATGCTCCCCGCGATAAGATTCGATGCATGTTGCATCAGAATATCCGCGAAACCTTTGAAAAAGGCGCTCAATAGCCCGCGATGATGCAAGATACTCCGAACATTTATACAATATGCGCAAAAATCTTGCGCCACGTCCATGTCCGGAATGCTGCACCTGCGAAATCACGCCTTGCAGCACCTTGCGCAATTTAATACCAGCGGACCCAGCAACAATCGCAACATTATTACGCGCAAGGAACCGATATGTCATTCCGCCTTCAGCCAACGCCGCCCGCCCGTCCAAACCGCTGCCAGCTTTTTGGTCCGGGCTCAAACACCAAACTTTTTGCCAAAATGGCAGCCTCTGCTGCGGATGTAATCAACCTTGATCTGGAAGACAGCGTTGCGCCCTCTGACAAAGACATCGCCCGCGCGAATGTGATTGAGGCGATCAATACCGTAGATTGGGGCAACAAGACCCTCTCGGTACGTATCAACAGCCTCGACACGCCCTACTGGTACCGTGATGTCGTTGATCTGCTTGAGCAATCCTCGGAACGGCTGGACCAGATCATGATCCCCAAGGTCGGCTGCGCCGAGGACGTCTATGCCGTTGACGCGTTGGTGAGTGCGATCGAGACTGCCAAGGGCCGCACCAAAAAGATTGCCTTCGAAGTCATCATCGAAAGCGCTGCAGGCATCGCCCATGTCGAAGCCATCGCCGCGTCCTCCCCCCGTCTAGAGGCGATGAGCCTTGGTGCCGCTGACTTTGCCGCCTCAATGGGCATGCAGACCACCGGTATCGGCGGGACGCAGGAGAACTACTATATGCTGCACGAAGGTCAAAAACACTGGTCAGATCCTTGGCACTGGGCCCAGACCGCCATCGTTGCCGCATGCCGAACCCACGGTATCCTGCCGGTCGACGGTCCTTTTGGTGATTTCTCGGACGATGACGGCTACCGCGCGCAGGCGCGCCGCTCTGCGACGCTGGGCATGGTCGGCAAATGGGCCATTCACCCCAAACAAATCGCAACAGCGAACGAGGTTTTCACCCCCTCAGAAGAAGCCGTGGCAGAGGCACGCGACATTCTGGCCGCGATGGCAACGGCCAAAGCAAACGGCGAAGGCGCGACCGTCTACAAAGGACGGTTGGTCGATATTGCCAGCATCAAACAAGCCGAAGTGATTGTCCGCCAGTCCGAAATGATCAGCGGCGCCTGACCTTTCGCCTTCTTTTTGCGCAAAATACTGCGGGGGCACGGGGGCTGGCCCCCGTCTTGGTCTGTCCATTCACCGCAAGCAACCGGGGCCGCTGCCCCCGGACCCCCACAGTATTTGAAGCAAAAAGAGCCGGCATCCCCCGAAATATGCCAATTCCGATGCTGCGCGAGCAAGCTGGTGAAGTCGCCAAGTCACGCATTTCCCAATTGCAAAAGACTTTCTTTGTGTCACATCACGGCGCATGAATATTGATGTCCTTCCCGCGCTTGTCCTTTTTGCCTTTGTCAGTTCGGCCACACCGGGGCCAAACAACCTTATGTTGATGGCGTCTGGCGCCAACTTTGGCTTTCGGCGCAGCCTGCCGCATATGGTCGGCATCTCGGTCGGGTTCATGGTGATGATGATGCTGACCGGCGCCGGGTTGATACAGGTGTTTGACCGCTATCCGGTCAGCTATCTGATCCTCAAAATTCTTAGCGTACTTTATATGCTCTGGCTGGCTTGGAAAATCGCCAATGCCGCACCGATCAAAGCGCGCACCGAGGCGGGCAAACCGATGACGTTTCTACAGGCCGCCGCGTTTCAATGGGTCAATCCGAAAGCCTGGGCAATGGCGCTGACAGCGATCACTGTCTATGTCGCAGACGGCGGGTTCTGGATGCTGCTGGTCAGTGCGGCGTGTTTTAGCATGGTAAACCTGCCTTCAGTGGGCATCTGGACCATCCTTGGACAGCAGATGGCGCGCTTTTTGACCAACCCGGCGCGGTTGCGTGCATTCAACTGGACCATGGCGGCCTTATTGATTGCATCGCTCTACCCGCTTTTGCAGATCGGCTAGCGCCGTTGCATATTCCCGGCGCTGCGGCCATATACGAGGCAGACCCAAAAAGGCGGAGGGCGCAATGACCCAATATCTGGATTTCGAAAAACCGTTGGCGGAAATTGAAGGCAAGGCAGAAGAACTGCGCGCCCTTGCCCGCAAGAACGAAGATATGGACATCACCTCCGAGGCTGCCGCATTGGACGTCAAGGCCGCCAAAATTCTTGATGATCTTTATGCATCGCTAACGCCCTGGCGCAAATGTCAGGTCGCGCGTCACCCGAACCGGCCACATTGCAAAGACTATATCGAGGCGTTGTTCACCGAATACACACCATTGGCCGGGGATCGCAGTTTTGCGGATGATCTGGCCGTGATGGGCGGCCTTGCCCGTTTCAACGACACGCCTGTCATGGTCATCGGCCACGAAAAGGGCCACGACACAAAAAGCCGGATCGAGCATAATTTCGGCATGGCCCGACCAGAAGGCTACCGCAAAGCCGTGCGCCTGATGGAATTGGCGGGCAAGTTCGGCCTGCCGGTTATCACGCTTGTCGACACGCCGGGTGCGTATCCGGGCAAAGGTGCCGAAGAGCGCGGCCAGTCAGAGGCCATCGCGCGCTCAACCGAGAAATGCCTGCAGATCGGCGTTCCCTTGATCAGTGTGATCATTGGGGAGGGCGGGTCCGGCGGTGCGGTTGCTTTTGCGACAGCAAACCGGGTCGCGATGCTCGAACACTCCGTTTATTCCGTGATCACACCCGAAGGCTGCGCGTCGATCCTTTGGAAAGACAGCGAGAAAATGCGTGAGGCCGCAGAGGCCATGCGCCTGACAGCCGACGACCTGCGCAAGCTGGGTGTGACGGACCGGATCATTCTTGAGCCAAAGGGCGGCGCGCACCGCGATCCGCATGCCACGATTGAGGCGGTACGCCTGTCCATCGTTGCGATGCTTGCAGAACTTGAAGGCAAGGATGGCGCGACACTGGTCCACGACCGGCGTCAAAAGTACCTCGACATGGGCAACAAGGGACTGGCGGCCTAGACTGCCGACAGATCCCATTTGATTGAAAAGCGGGGACCAGAAGCGGGCCGCTGCGCCAGCCCTGCCGCAAGATAGAACGCCTGTGCTGCAGGGTTGTCGGGGGCCGTTCCCACCGTAAGAAACGCGCAGTGTTGCGATTTCGCATGCGCAATAGATGCCGCAAGCAGCGCGCGCCCGACGCCTGCCCCACGGCACTCCGGTTTCACAAACAGATGATGCATGTCCATGCCGCGCACGCCAAACTGAAGCTGCGTCATTGGTGTGAGCACGGCATAGCCGGATAGTCCTGCGCCATTCGTGGCAACGAGGGCAGTGATCCAGGGCGGGTCGCCAAAAAGATCACGCAACAACACCTCGGGCGTCAAAACAGACGTATCGCCGTGATGCGCCGCAAGCGCATGAACCATCGCCAGCAGGTCGGGCAGATCCTCAGGGATGGCGCGGCGGACATGTGGGTTTGGGTGCATGAAAGGTTCCTTTGCGTGGACGCGCCACAGACGCAAAGGGACCGCGCGCGTGGCGGTCAAAAGATGAAAAACAGGAAAAGACCGCGGTGACTATGCGCGGCGATAATAGACTGGGATGTTCGTACGGTCGGTCATGCAGCACAAAATGCACAAATCGGTGCTGCCGGTCAACTGGCCAGCAAGCGCAACCCCTGGGTTACGTCCGAGCGCACCGCAAGCCGCAAGCCCGGCTCATCCCCTGCCTTGAGCGCGGCGATGATCAACCGGTGAAAATGCGGTGGCTCTGTCCGGCGCAGGCGACCGTAAAGCGCGCTCATCGTCGGGCCCATCTGCAACCAGACTGTTTCTGCCATCGCCAGCATCGCCGGGGCCTGTGCACGCAGATACAAAGTGCGGTGAAATTCCAGATTAGTGCGGATATAGCTGACCGCATCCCGCCGGGCGACCGCATCAGAGATTGCACCATTTATCAACTGCATCCGGTCAATCAACGCCATATGGGCGCGTGGCAAGGCGCGGCTGGCAAGCTCCACCTCGATCAGGGCGCGCAATGCTGCCAGTTCCTCTATCCGGTCGTTGCTGAGCACGGGGGTCGAGATGCGCCCGGAGGCAGACATCGTTAGCGCGCCTTCTGCAGCCAGCCGCCTGACGGCCTCGCGCGCGGGTGTCATCGAGACGCCGTATTCCTTGCCCAAGCCGCGCAGCGTCAGCGCATGCCCCGGCGGCAAGTCACCGTGCATAATTCTACTGCGCATTTGGCGATAGATGCGGTCATGCGCAAGAACGGTTGCATCAGGTGTGCGCGGGGTAAGGTTCATGGATTTCTTGTGATCACAAAAAAACATCGGGTCAAGCGTCTGCTTGCCATCTTGAACCCCAAAGCCATTGTCAGAACCGGTAGCGGTGCAAGTCGCTGCCGTTCTGCCGCAACCACATCCGGGCTGGTTTATAGTCACCATAGATGCGGGTAACCTCAGCCCAGAATGCGGGTGAATGGTTCATTTGCGCCAGATGCCCGACCTCGTGGGCTGCAACGTAATCCAGAACCTCGGGCGGCATCATGATCAGACGCCATGAAAACATCAGCGCGCCGTCGCTGGTGCACGACCCCCAGCGTGATCGCGTGTCCCGCATTGTGATCCGGCTGTAAGGCTGGCCCAAACGCGCGGCGTAATCATCACAAGCCCCCGCGAGCCTGTCTCTGGCAACTTGCTTGAGGTATCCTGCAAGGCGCGCACCGACACGGTCGGCGGGACCGGGCACTGCAATCTCGGTTGAGCCGATCTGAACGGAGCGACGATTGCCCGGCACGACCTGCAAAAGCGTGCCGCCAACAGGCACTTGCGCACCAACGGTGACAGGCACGTCAGCGCCGCGCGCATCAAGATGCTGGCGAATCCATGTTTCCTTTTCGCGGGCAAAACTCAGCGCTTCGGCCACGGCCAGCCGTTTAGGCAACGTAAGCGTCACCCGCCCATCAAGCTGTGAAATACGAAGCGAAATCCGCCGCGCCTGCGCGGACCGGCGCAGGATCAACGGTATTGGCGGATCACCCGGCAAGATTGGCTGCGCAGTCATGGTCACCCTCTGGTCTGGTTGCGGCTTAAAGCCTTTGACAGTCCCCCCTTCATATGGCAGTTGCCCTTGATCATCTATACGCAACAACGATTCATGGAAGGGTGTTTTATGCCCAAGGAAGAATGGGGCACCAAGCGTCTGTGCCCAACATCCGGCAAACGCTTTTACGACCTCAACAAAACGCCGATCATCAGCCCCTACACGGGCGAGGTATTGGAAATCGACGCGGCTAAATCGCGCATGATTGCGGCGGATGCCGAAGACGCTGCGACAGCAAAAGCAAAAGCTGCCGAGGCAGAAGAAGATGTCGTTCTCGACGATGACGACGATGTAGATGTGGATATCGACGATGATATCCTGGACGATGACGACGACGATGATGACACAGTACCGCTGGATGATCTGGCGGATGTGGCGGTCAACGACGACGATACTTAAAACGGTTGGGCGGGATGTGGATTTTCCACTTGATCCCGCCCATCTGACGGCCTAGTACCGGCCCACCAATACGATGCATCGCACGTATCTGGGGCATTAGCTCAGCTGGGAGAGCGCCTGCATGGCATGCAGGAGGTCAGCGGTTCGATCCCGCTATGCTCCACCATTCCTTAACCGGTTTGATAATCCGCACACCAAAGCATCCAGACGACGGGCTGACTTACGCCCGCCCGCTGCGCGGTCAGTCTGAGACAGCGGTTCGATCCCGCTATGCTCCACCATTCCTTAACCGGTTTGATAATCCGCA
>JAFMHE010000349.1 GCA_017854675.1 Paracoccaceae bacterium
AGATGAAGGCCATTCAGAAGGAACTTGGCGATGGCGAAGAAGGCCAGAACGAAGTCGAAGAACTCGAAGGCCGCATCAACGAGACCAAGCTGTCCAAAGAAGCCCGTGAAAAGGTCGATGCCGAGCTGAAAAAGCTCAAGAACATGTCGCCAATGTCTGCGGAAGCCACAGTTGTGCGCAACTACATGGATTGGATTTTGGGCGTGCCGTGGGGCGTAAAGTCGCGCACCAAAAAGGACCTGCACAAGGCCCAAGAGGTGCTTGATAACGATCACTACGGCTTGGAGAAAGTCAAAGAGCGCATTGTTGAATATCTCGCAGTGCAGCAGCGGTCCAAGAAACTTAAGGGCCCGATCATGTGTTTGGTCGGTCCTCCGGGTGTGGGTAAAACCTCGCTTGGTAAATCTGTGGCCAAAGCAACGGGGCGCGAGTTCATCCGCATTTCGTTGGGTGGAGTCCGTGATGAATCCGAGATCCGCGGTCACCGTCGGACTTATATCGGGTCAATGCCCGGTAAAATCATCCAAGCACTGAAAAAGGCGAAAACCACCAACCCGCTGATCTTGCTCGATGAAATTGATAAGATGGGGCAGGATTTCCGTGGCGATCCGGCATCTGCAATGCTTGAGGTGCTTGATCCTGAACAGAACTCCACATTCGTCGATCACTATCTAGAGGTCGAATATGACCTATCGAACGTGATGTTCCTGACGACTGCGAACTCTTACAACATGCCGGGGCCATTGCTGGACCGGATGGAGATCATATCGCTGGCGGGTTACACCGAAGACGAAAAGCGCGAGATTGCGCGCCAGCATTTGCTGCCCAAAGTGATGAAAAACCATGGGCTCAAGGCGTCTGAATTTTCTGTCTCGGATGACGCGCTTACAGCGATGGTGCGGGTTTATACCCGTGAAGCCGGTGTGCGGAATATGGAACGTGAATTGGCAAAGATAGCCCGCAAAGCTGTCACGATGATCGTCAAGAAAGAAGCGACTGTCATCAATGTCACTGCCGCGAACCTTTCTGATTTCCTTGGTGTCGAAAAGTATCGCTTTGGTTTGGCCGAAGAAGAAGATCAGGTCGGTGTTGTCACCGGACTGGCCTGGACCTCGGTTGGCGGCGAATTGCTGAACATCGAAGCGCTGCGCCTGCCGGGCAAAGGTCGGATGAAGACCACCGGTAAGCTGGGCGATGTGATGAAGGAATCGATTGATGCGGCGTCGTCTTACGTCCGTTCAATCGCGCCTGAAATCGGTGTGAAGCCACCAAAGTTCGATGTGATCGACATTCACGTCCACGTGCCCGACGGGGCAACCCCAAAGGATGGCCCAAGCGCGGGTCTTGCGATGGTCACTTCGATTGTATCCGTCCTGACGGGTATCCCGGTACGCAAAGATATCGCCATGACAGGCGAAGTGTCTTTGCGCGGGAATGCCATGCCAATCGGCGGCTTGAAGGAAAAGTTGCTGGCGGCATTACGCGGCGGCATTACGACTGTTTTGATCCCGCAAGAAAACGCCAAAGACTTGCCGGAAATTCCTGACAATGTGAAAGAGGGCCTTACAATTATCCCTGTGACGCACGTGTCAGAGGTTTTGAAACATGCATTGGTCCGTCAGCCAGAGCCGATTGAATGGGACGAAGCGGCAGAAGAGGCCGCCGCTGCCGCACTCAAGGCGCAAGGTGCATCCGAGGGTGTACGCGCGCACTGATCGCTGAACAAAATTGTACAACAAAGGCGCCCTGCCAAGTGGGGCGCCTTTTTCGCACCTCTTATTGCCGCCTTGACCTTCGCGATCATAGACGTGGTAATGCAACTTGATTTCTGAACCGAAAGGCAAACACACAATGGTCCGCAAACCCGCAACACCCAAAGCACCAACACCTGTAGACGTCACTCCGGAGCCCGTAGCCGATGAGGCGCAGGTTATGAAGAAACCGGACCTGCTAGACAAAGTCGTCGCGCGGACCAACTTGAAAAAGCGCGATGTGAAGCCAGCCGTCGAAGCTGCGTTTGCAGTCATTCGCGAGGCGTTGCAGGATGGCTCAGAGCTAAGCTTGCCGCCACTTGGCAAGGTGCGCTTGGTGAAGTCAAAGCCGCTTGATGGTGGTGCAGAGGTCATGACGTTGAAGCTGCGCACGGCCAAGCATGCCGCTGCTGCGGTGTCGATGAACGACGACGACGCGTAAGGCGGATCAGGGCGCCGCAAGATGGCTTTTCCAGAACTATATATACTGCGGCACGGGGAAACCACTTGGAACGCAGAGAACCGGATGCAGGGCGAGTTGAATTCGCCGCTGACAGAAAAAGGCATGCGTGATGCCGCCCGTCAGGGTGAAATTCTAGCGGGGCTTGATTTGCGCGGGTTTGCATACTTCTGCAGCCCGCAAGGTCGTGCGTTCCAAACCGCAGGCATTGCCGTTGCGACAATTGCAGACCACATTCACACCGACGCAAGATTGCGCGAAATTGGTGTGGGTGATTGGTCGGGTCGCTTGCGGAATGAGTTGCCTGTTCCCAAAGGCAAAGACCCCTTCTTGGCGCAATATGAAATCGCCCCGAACGGCGAAGGTTTTGCGCGGCTAAAGCTCCGGTGCAGGGCGTTTTTGGCAGATTTAGAAGGGCCTGCCGTGTTGATCACCCATGGCATCACCAGCACTATGATCCGTGGTCTCGTCGTCGGCGAAAAGGCCCACGCAGTGCGGACAATGCATGGTGGGCAGGGTTGCGTTTATCATCTGAAAGATGGTGTGCAAAACCTGTTGGAATGAGGCTTGCGCTACGCGCAGCACTGGTCTAAACGATGCGGCATCGGGTGATTAGCTCAGTTGGTAGAGCGCTTCCTTTACACGGAAGATGTCGGGAGTTCGAGCCTCTCATCACCCACCAT
>JAFMHE010000350.1 GCA_017854675.1 Paracoccaceae bacterium
TGGGCGAAATCCATGACGATGAAACCTTCCATTTTGAGGCGCTTTACCACCAAAACGCCGGGCAGGTTGCGCGGGCCGGAGGGGGCGTCGGTATCGTATTGGCTGATCGCGCCACAGCAAACGACGCGGCCCTTTTCGTTCATGAAGTTGAGAGAGGATTCGAGGATCTTACCGCCAACATTGTCAAAGTAGACGTCGACGCCAGTGGGGCAGGCGGCGGCTAGTTTCTTCGACAGACCCGCCTCGCGGTAGTCGATGCAGGCGTCAAAGCCCAACTCATCCACCACCCATTTGCATTTCGCAGGCCCGCCCGCGATACCCACGACGCGGCAGCCGAGTGCCTTGGCGATTTGGCCGACGTAGCCGGCGACAGAACCGGCAGCGGCGGAGACGAGGACGGTTTCGCCTGCGACAGGATTACCGATGGACATAAGCCCGTGGTAGGCGGTTTTGCCTGCGATGCCGTAGACGGACATGAGGTGGGAAATCGTGTCTACTTTGGGCAGTTTCTGGACATGGCGGGCGTTTGCGGTGACGTAGTCGGACCATGTCGCCTCTGCCGCGACGATGTCACCGACGGCGATTTTTGGGGAATTGGATTGGACGACTTCGCAGAGCGCATAGGTGGGCATGGCGTCGCCTGCTTTGACGGCGGCGCGGTAGGTGGCGCCCTTCATCCATGAACGGTTCGCGGCGTCGATGGACATCATCAAGACCTTGAGAAGGACTTCGCCCTCGCCCGCCTTTGGCATGTCTTGTTCGACCATTTTGTAGTGGCCGAGGGTGAGTTCGGCGGTGGGCAATTCGTTGATGACGATCTGGCGGTTTTGCATGGGATGTGTCCTATTGCTGAAAAATATGGAGGGTTTGGATATGAGTGGCAGACAGCACAGGTTTGTGCCGCCGAAGGGAGCAGTGGATTTGCTGTTGATCCGGCATGGAGAGACGCAGGAAGCGGTCAGAGGGCAGAAATTCCCGATGGTCGACGGTCATGGTGATCCGTCGTTGTTGGCTGTGGGCGAGGCACAGGCGCTGCGCGTGGGCGAGCGGCTGAAAGCCGAGCCTATTACGGCGATTTATGTGACCAAGATGGTGCGGACGCATCAGACGGCAGCGCCCTTGGCGGGGCATCTGGGGTTGGAGCGGCGGGTTGATCCCGATCTGCACGAGGTGTTCCTGGGTGATTGGGACGGGGGTGAATACCGGTTCCGCGCCGCCGAGAATGATCCGGCGTTCGTGCGCGCAAAAGAGCGGCAGGAATGGGGGGAGATACCGGGAGCAGAGACCACGGCCCAGTTGCAGGCGCGGGTGAAGCGCGGTTTGCAGCGTATTGCTGCGGCGCATGCGGATGAATTGGTTGCGGTTGTGGTGCATGGGGGTGTTGTTTCAGCGGCCTTGGCAGTTGCTACGGGGTCGCCTGCGTTTGCGTTCAACGGGGCGAATAACGGGTCGATTTCGCGAATTGTTGTGCACGGCGAGCGGATGATTTTGCGCGGGTTTAATGATGTGTCGCATTTGGATGGGGTTTGATGTGATGGCACCCTGTCCCCCCGTAGGGTGCGCATTCACTGTGCACCTTTGTAATGCGCACTTTTGAGGGGGTTGGACGATGGGGTGGCGTTTGGGGTTTGGGGGGGATGGTGCGCAGTGAATGCGCACCCTACGGCATCGTTACCACGACTTTGCCCAGCACTTTGCGATCCGAGAGCAATTTGAGTGCGTCGCCTGCTTGCGCCAATGGATAGCTGGCGGAGATGCGCGGTTTTACCTTGCCTTCGCCGTACATGCGGAACAGATCGCCCAAGTTTTCGGCGTGCATCGCAGGTTCGCGCAAGGTGTGCGCGCCCCAGAAAACGCCGACGATTTGGCAACCTTTGAGAAGCGTCAGGTTCAACGGGATTTTCGGGATGCCAGCAGGGAAACCGACGACAAGGAAGCGGCCCTTCCACGCGAGTGCGCGCACGGCGGGTTCAGCGTAATCGCCGCCAACGGCGTCATAGACCACATCGACGCCTTCGCCACCCGAGAGTTTCTTGATCTCGTTAGAGAACTCTTTTTGAACCGCTCGGTCGGACATATCGCAGGAGTAGATGATGGTTTCATCAGCACCTAGGTCGCGGCAGAATTGTGCTTTTTCCTCGGACGATACTGCGGCAATGACTTTTGCGCCTGCGGCTTTGCCCAGCTCGATTGCAGCGGCACCGACACCGCCAGCAGCGCCGAGGATCAACAGCGATTCGCCCGGTTGGATGTTTGCACGGTCTTTCAACGCGTGGTGGGACGTGCCGTAGGTCAGGATGAAACATGCCGCTTCATCATAAGGCATCGCGTCGGGGATTTTGATGACACGGGATGCTTCGGCTGCGACGTGTGTGGCGAAACCGCCGAAACCAACCATGCCGAGGACGCGGTCACCGACGGAGAGACCTTTGACGCCTTCACCAACTGCTTCAATCTCGCCTGCGATTTCGCCGCCCGGTGCGAAGGGGCGCGGGGGTTTCATCTGGTACATGTCGCGGATAATCAGCGTGTCGGGAAAATTCACGCCAGCGGCGTGGACGCGAATGACCACATGGCCCTTTTTCGCCTCTGGTGTTGGCATCTCCTCCAGCACCAAAGTCTCTGGTCCGCCTACTTCTTTGCTCAGCATCGCTTTCATCGTCGTCCTCCCCAAAAATGTTTCAACAAGGGTGAGACGTGGCGTCGTATCTTGTCAATCGCAATTCGGACCGCCATTCTGCACAGCGGAATGGATGTCCGCAATTTGACGTGACGTCCCGAGGGAGGAAATTAACGATGAGTGACTTGGACGCATTTCGCGCCGACCTGCGCGCATGGCTGGAAACGAACTGTCCGCAGGAGATGCG
>JAFMHE010000351.1:0-1138 GCA_017854675.1 Paracoccaceae bacterium
GGGCAGATCGCTTTCTGCCTCCCAACGCCGCGCCAGATCGTCACTTTGCCCCGTGAACGATGCACCGGTCTGCACGCATTCCTCGATCCGGTCGATCCTGAAATGACGGAACCCTTGCCGCAGATCACACCATGCCGCCAACAACACCGCGTCAATGTAATAGATCAAGGCCAGCGGCTTGATCACGCGGACGGTTTTGCCCCCTGATTGATCACAATAGGCAATGCGCAGTTCCGCTTCCTCGCGAATGTAGCGCCGCAGCGTGCTTGGCGCGACCGCAGACGAGGGCACAGCATTCCAGCGCGACACATGCAGCGGCGCGGCCGCCTGTGCGCCCTCTGGCAAGACTTGCGTGATTTTGGCCGCCACATTTCCCGCCGCCTGTTGCAGCCCGCGATCCCCGGTGCGCCCCAACAAGGCTAGGCCGACAACAATCGCCTCCAACTCGTCCTGCGTGAACATCAACGGCGGCAGATCATAGCCAGAGCGCAGGACATACCCGATCCCCGCCTCACCCATGATTGGCAGACGCATGGCCTGCAACGCGGCCATGTCCCGATAAACAGTCCGCTTGGTCACCTCCAACGCGTCAGCAATCGCCTGCGCCGTTACCGGTCCTTTGGCTTGGCGCAGGAACTGGATGATCTCAAAGAGGCGCGTTGAACGGGGCATGCACCCTTCTAGCACATCAATGCTGACACCCTGTTGTCAGCAGCGACATGTTAGCTAACAAAGAAGGAGGAATATGATGCTGGAACATTACACCGCCCGAACAGGCAAACTGGACCCTGTCTGGACCCTCGAGATACAAACCCGCCCCGATGACGTTGACCGTATTCTGGATGCCGTGTTGGCCGTTCATCCACTTGCCTACGGGCGCTACCAACGCAACGCGTCTGTCAGTGCAGTGGGGTGTGAGACAACGCAGCCCCTGCCCGGTTCTACGACAACAACGCACAAAGACAGCTATGTTGCAGGTGTCCCCGAAACATACCCCGCCGTTGAGGTCAAAATCTCTATCGAGCGCGATTTGACTGCTTTGCAGCAGGTGATGGACGCCATCCTCGACATTCACCACTACGAAGAGCCGGTGATCTATGTGCGCGAAGATTGGGCAAGCCGTGCGCGTTATGATCCC
>JAFMHE010000351.1:1427-2862 GCA_017854675.1 Paracoccaceae bacterium
CCCGACCCAGATGCAGCCGATGTGGTTGATCATGTTTCAGGCGCCCCAAGAGGACATCGACCGCATTTTCGATGCGGTGACCGAGGTCGCGCCTTTGGTGCAGGGCAAGACAGACCGCAACGGTTATCGCGCGCCGTCTGGGTTTGAATACTACCGGCCCCGCGAAGGTACCCCAACGGGGTCAGAAGACACCCTTCGCAAGCGCCCCCATGTCGATGAAATGCGGTTCTATCTGCCGCGCGATCCAGACCAGTTGCGCGCCGTGATCGAAGCAATCTACGAGGTGCACAGTTACTATGAGCCGGTAATCACAGTCACAGAAGTGTTGCGCAGTCTGGGAAAGGGATTGGACGATCAGGACAATCCACACCGCTGGTGGAACAAGAAAGGCGATTGGAAAACCTGAGCGGCTGCGACCCCGCAAGAAACGGTTTCCCAGATACCACAGCGGTGTCCGGCACGATGTGCTGGGCACCGGTAGATTATCAAAATTTCCCAAACAGTTTTGCGCTGCGATCCGGCATGGCCTTTCCGCGCGCGCCGCCCGATAGTGGCGGCAATAACAACGCGAGGGATACCATGTCAGCCAGCTATTATGCGCCCAAGGGCGGCCATCCCGGTCAGGACCAACTGCTGACGGACCGCGCGGTCTTTACCGATGCCTACGCGGTGATCCCGAAAGGCACGATGCGCGACATCGTGACCAGCTTTCTACCGTTCTGGGACGACACGCGGCTGTGGGTCATCGCCCGCCCGCTCAGCGGTTTTGCCGAGACATTTTCGCAATACATCATGGAGGTCGGACCGGGCGGCGGATCAGACCGGCCCGAGACCGATCCAGAGGCGCAGGGCGTTCTGTTCATCGTCGAAGGCAGCGCCAGCCTGACCGTGGCGGGACAAACCCATGTCCTTACGCCGGGCGGCTATGCCTATCTGCCGCCCCAGTCGGGATGGACCTTGCGCAACCACGGCGCGGAAATGCTGCGGTTTCATTGGATCAGAAAGGCGTATCAAGCGGTTGAAGGCTTGGAGATGCCAGATATCATCATCGCCAATGAGCAAGACGTAGCCCCCACCGTGATGCCCGGCACCGAAGGCAAATGGGCCACCACACGTTTTGTCGATCCCACCGATCTGCGCCACGACATGCATGTCACAATCGTCACCTTTGAACCCGGTGCCGTGATCCCGTTTCTTGAGACCCATGTGATGGAGCACGGGTTATACGTGTTGGAGGGCAAAGCCGCTTACCGGCTGAACACCGACTGGGTCGAGGTTGAGGCGGGCGATTACATGTGGTTGCGCGCGTTCTGCCCGCAGGCCTGTTACGCAGGTGGTCCGGGGCGGTTCCGCTATCTGCTATACAAGGACGTCAACCGGCACATGCCGCTGCGCGCACCACGCTGACAATCGGATACGAAAAAGGCCCGGTCAC
>JAFMHE010000352.1 GCA_017854675.1 Paracoccaceae bacterium
CGCTCATCGCCGCCCCCTCCCCTGTCGTACCGGCTTGCTCTGCTCGCGGCTGACCAGCCAGGCCTCAACACTGCTTCGGCGATAAAAAACCTTCCGGCCAATACGCACGCAAGGCGGACCCTCGCGCCTTGCCTCCCATCGCGACAATGTATCGGGT
The DNA here is from genome assembly GCA_017854675.1 of Paracoccaceae bacterium. Taxonomy (GTDB): domain Bacteria; phylum Pseudomonadota; class Alphaproteobacteria; order Rhodobacterales; family Rhodobacteraceae; genus Sulfitobacter. Next base: position 158 of record JAFMHE010000352.1, read on the forward strand.
GTAATCATCAGCTCTTCAGCCAGATGCTCGCGGCTGATCCAGTCCGCAAGCAGGTTCATGGGCTCTGCCGCTGGCGTAAGTGTCATCATCTCTGACATCGGTAATCTCCAGGTTGCACACCCGATGGCTCGGGCTGAGGAGATCCAAGCAGAGGCCGAGGGGTGGAAACGAGGCGGAAGGTGGAATTGGGAAGTGAGGTCAATTCCACCCCAATATTTATTGGGGTTTTGAAGTTTGTGATCGCCGCCACACCTGTCTCTGGCGCTCAAATCCGGAATTTTTCCGCCAAATTCCACCCCCCCTGAATCGGGCGATACGGAGCTGACACGGCTGGCGTCTTATTATTGCGGATTTCAGCGGCCGGAACATGTCGAAGCGCTGACGCCAATTAAAGAGATGGTGTTTCGTGCTGGCTTGAGCGGGTGGTCAGGGGAACGAGGGGAAATCGTGCCGACGGTAATTCGCGACAAACATGCGCAACTCGTCAGGTGCGAGGACCTCAACAGTGTCGCCCCAGCCATACAGGTGCCAGGCCATCTCAAGCCAGCCGCTGGCTTCAAAGCTGACAATCAGCGCTCCGTCTGGCTCTTCCTCTATGACTTGATTGGGATGAAACACGTATTCCCGCGCGACGGGTGCTGCGCGTTGATTGAAGCGCCAGACCACCTTGCCGAATTCTGTTTTTGAATTGAAGGCACCAAAGGAACGTGCAGCGTGCGCGGCAAGGTCGAACCACTCGTCTCGCACGAAGCTTTCTTTTAATCGACGGGCCTTCAGAATTCGGTCAAGGCGGAAATGGCGGACACGCGTATCCACCTCGGGGGTACGGCACACGAGATAACATCGCAGGCCGAACAGAACCCCGTAGGGTTCAACCGTCCGTCTTCGTGGCTCAGGATCGCGCTCACCGATATAGGTGATGTCCAACTTAAATGGCCCTTTAAGCGCAGTATCGATCTCATCGAGGATTGCTGGGTCGTACGAGGCGCGCGGTCCGGGACGACACGCATGTCCTCGAGCTTCCAACGTGGCCTCCGCATCCGTTTCTGCACGCCGAACCTCGCTTGCCGGGTGTAGAGCGATCAGTCGATGTCGCAAGGCTTCCAGTGCGCGTACCTCTGTTATAGCGCCCTCCCGCTTGGCGCGACGGATGCCCATCTCCAAGGCGGAGAGTTCATCTGCCCGGATGCCCTGCCAGCGCAACTGGCGTTCACTGCCGGAGAGGGACCACCATTTTCTGCGGTCAGTTGGATCGATTGTTTTGCTGACAGCGGGGAAGACCAGTTCGAGTGCCTGTGCCATTCGCTGGGCACTGCGGTGATTGACGTTGAAGGTTATCTTTATGTCGTCAAGGCAGACGCCCTGCGGTCGGGCCGCCGCCATATCGGCCAGCCGCATCAATTCCAACGTTTTCGAAAAGGGGACATATGCCATTTTTAGGGTGCCATAATTTTACACCCCAAATAGTGCATTCCCGCCACGATTGCGCAAGCTGGCAATGTCAGTCGGAACGATTCTATCTGTGTTCCTGCGACATCAACTCGAAAAGCATCCCCACGTGGCATCACAGCGCGTGAATGGGGGCCTGGTGCCCGCGCCGGGCTCTGGCCGTGTCGCGTTATGTGCAACTGACAGAATGGTGGTGGGAAAAAAGGAGAACGATGATGAACGCCTCACCAAGCGCTTTCTTTTCAATCATGGAGCTGGCCATCCGTTGGGAATGCACGCTGCATAAGGTGGTGGATGCCGCCGTCCTCGGTCAGCTGCGCGTTGTTGTTGGCTTTGCACCTGTCAATTGCGGGCATCAGCGCATCGGGGGGGTGGTGCAGGTCAACATTGCGGACATGCTGCCGCTGTTTCGCCGTATGGGCCCAAGTGACGACACGACCGCGCTTCGCCGCATCGCGCCCTACGACGGGGGGGAATGGATCTATATCACCGACCCACCTGAGGGCGTTGCCATCCGCAGCGCAGACTTGCTGGTCCCGGGGCAGGATGTGCAGCGTTATGAAGATGAGCGTGACCTGTTGCGTCGGAGCACGCATTCGGCGGGAGGCACACCGCGTTACGATTGGGATGCCATGTACGCTTGGCTGTTCAAGCGCATCAATGACGACGGCGTACCTGAAAGTCAGGCCGCATTGGTGGGCGAAGTGCAGGAATGGTTCATCCGCAATTCCAGATCCGGCAAGGTTCCCGAAGACAGTACAATCCGGAAGCGCATCCTTGTGATTTGGCGTGTTCTGGTGGGACGCAACTAACGCCCAGCGCTTAGGCTGATTTTTGCGGTTTGTCGTTGTCATGGATAAGCTGAGGGCGTGGGCGGAAGATGCTGGCCACGCTGTCCACACCAGCGCGCAGAGGGGACTCCATCAGATGCGCGTAGCGCTGTGTGGTCTGCATCTGGCTATGGCCAAGCAGGCGGCCGATGATTTCTAGAGACGCGCCGCCGCTCACCAACAGGGAGGCGAAGGTATGGCGCAGGTCATGAATGCGCACATCCGGCAAGTCAGCCTCCTTCTGGACCTTAACCCAGAAGCGGCGCACCTCGCGGACGGGTTTGCCAATGGCATCACCGGGGAAAACCCATGGGTTGCCGCTGGAAACGACCAGCTGGCGCTGGCGCACGATGGCCACCACATCTTGTGAGATTGGCACACGGTGGATTTTGCGCTGTTTCGTGGTCGAGGCGGGTTTTGACCAG
>JAFMHE010000353.1 GCA_017854675.1 Paracoccaceae bacterium
CCAAGACTTTCCAGTGTGCGCGGTTGATCACGCAGTTTACGCTCCCGCACGATAAACTGCTCACGCTCGTTCAGCTCTTTCATGGCCGACAACAACCATGCGCGCAATTGCGCAGTGTCGTGGCTGTCTTCGACTTTTTCTGCCGCTTGCGCGCTATCATCGACCAACGCATCAATCCATTCGCGGCCCTCATCCTCAGCCGATTGCGTCGCGTTCAGCGAATAATCGGACCCGGACAGACGGCCTTCCATCATCTCCACGTCATGCAGTGGCACGCCAATTTCTGTTGAGATCATCTGACGCAACTGGTGCCGGTCAAGCGGCTCACCTGCTGACGCTGCCTCACGCTCCAGCCGCGCCTGAACGCGGCGCATGTTGAAAAACAACGACTTTTGCGATGACGTGGACCCGGTACGGACCATGGACCAATTGCGCATCACGTGATCCTGAATGCTCGCTTTGATCCACCAGACCGCGTAGGTCGAGAACCGCACACCACGGTCAGGGTCAAACTTGTCAGCGGCTTTCATCAAACCCAATCCGGCCTCTTGGATCAAGTCGTTCATCGGCGCGCCGTAGCGTTTGAATTTGCCGGCCATTGAAATCGCCAGGCGCATGTAAGCAGTAATCAAACGGTGCAAAGCAGCTTCATCTCGCTGATCGCGCCATGCATAAGCCAACTCCAGTTCCGTCTCAGCGTCCAGCAACTCAGCCTTCATTGCTGTCCGTGTAAGCGAAAATTCACGCGCCGTTTGTAAAGCCATCACTATTTCCCCTGACCAGCGGCGCACCTTGTGGCGAACCTTTGCAAAGTGTACGCATGAACCCTCTGATTTGTTCCGTACTTGGGTGAGAAAATGTTGCCAAACCGTTGTTTTGTGCTGGGGGGCGCTGCATCAGGCAAGTCCTTTTGGGCGGAAACGCTGACGGAAAAATACGGAAAATCAATGATCTATGTGGCAACGGGTCAGGCGTTCGATCCCGAGATGGAACAACGTGTTAAAATTCACAAAGATCGTCGAAATCGCAATTGGACCACGGCAGAAGCGCCCATGGACCTTGGTCCGGTGCTTGCCTCCGCGACGGCCGAGAATGTGTTGCTGATCGACTGCGCAACCATGTGGCTTAGCAACCACATGATGGCCGAAAGCGATCTGCAGGCGGCCCAGTCCAGCCTGACGGACAGCCTAGCGCGCTGTGCTGCGCCGTGGATCATTGTCTCGAACGAAGTCGGGCACGGCATCGTACCTGACAACAGACTTGCCCGCGCGTTTCGGGAGGCTCAAGGAAGGCTCAACTGCGTGCTGGCGGCGCACTCCGACCTTGCCGTGATGATCACCGCAGGATTACCTCAGGTGTTGAAAGGGGAATTGCCATGACCGTTTGGCATTGGGTCCGGCACGGGCCGACGCACGAAAAAACCTTTGTCGGATGGCGCGATGTGCCCGCTGATCTGTCGGATACAGCGCAGATTGCACGTTTGCACACCCACTTACCCCAAGAGGCATTGATCATCTCCTCTGACCTGATCCGCTGCATTGCCACGGCTGATGTGCTGCACGGCGATACGCGCACCCGCTTGCCGCATGATCCCGACCTGCGAGAGCTGAATTTTGGCGTTTGGGACGGCATGCACTTTAGTGATGTGGCAAAGCGTGATCCTATTCTGTCCCGCGACTACTGGGAAAAACCCGGCGATATCAAAGCACCAAGCGGCGAAAGCTGGAACGAGGCGGCTGCACGGGTCGGACGCGCCGTGGATGCGCTGAACCACGCCCATCCCGATGCGCATATCATCGCTGTCGCCCATTTCGGTGTGATTCTGACACAGGTGCAGCGCGCCCTTGGTGTCACGGCCTATGCCGCAATGGCGCATAAGATCGACAATCTGTCTGTCACGCATATGACCCATGATGCCGGAACTTGGTCGGTCGGCGGGATCAATCACCTTCCGTGATGGCATTGGCCACGAATTTACGTTTGTCGCAAGGATGCGGTGCGCATTAACGTCGGCGTATGACATATGACCTTTATATCGGCGATCGCACCTTCTCCAGCTGGTCCTTACGGGGCTGGCTGATGTTGGAAAAATTCAATCTGCCCTTCCGCACGCATCTGGTCGGCCTTTATAGCGGCACAATGGCCAAAGACCTCGCGCCGCTGGCACCCGCACAGCTTGTTCCCGTCTTGCGCACCCCCGAAGGAACCGTGGTCGGTGAAAGCATTGCCATGGCCGAAACGTTGGCCGAACGGCACCCGGACGCAGGTATGTGGCCCGATGATGCGGCAGCACGCGCAACCGCACGGTGGTTGTGTGCAGCAATGGCATCTGGCTTTGGTGCGTTGCGCGGGGCTTGCCCGATGCAGTTGGCCCATGTGAATGTGGGGTTCCCCGCAAGCGACGCTGTCCAAGCGGACCTCGCGCGGATTGAGGCGCTGTGGCAGCACGCCGCTACATTCAAGAAAACCGGTGGTCCTTGGCTTTTTGGTGCATATTCACTGGCCGATGTATTCTATGCGCCCGTGGCGGCACGGATCGTCGGGTACGACTTGCCCGTCTCTGACGCGGCACGCGCCTATTGTGAAACCACCCTTGCAGACCCTGCCTTCCAAAACTGGCGGGCCGAGGGCCTTAAGACAACCTATGACCCCTTCCCCTATGATATGGGCGTTCCAACAAAACCTTGGCCGACGGATCGTTAGAAAGCCCGACTGTTAACCATTCCTAAACCAACCCTCCCTACCCATTAACCAATTGGTAAATGGAGAGAAGCATGGTTTCACGCGCCTATACGGTTGCGTTTCAGGGGGTTGAGGCGCGCATCGTCGAAGTGCAATGCGCCGTGACCGCTGGCCT
>JAFMHE010000100.1 GCA_017854675.1 Paracoccaceae bacterium
TCGTGGCCGTCGGATGTCGCAGCGAAACCTGTTACTTCCGCATAGATCGTGGCACCGCGGGCTTGGGCGTGCTCAAGGCTTTCCAGCACAACCATGCCGCCACCGCCGGTGATCACGAACCCGTCGCGGTTGGCGTCAAACGCCCGAGAGGCCTTTTCAGGCGTGTCGTTATACTTGCTGCTCATCGCGCCCATGGCGTCAAACAGACATGACAGCGTCCAGTCCAGTTCCTCACCACCGCCCGCGAACATCACGTCCTGCTTGCCCATCATGATCTGTTCTGCGGCGGACCCGATGCAATGCAGCGAGGTGGAGCAGGCGGAGGTGATGGAATAGTTGATGCCTTTGATTTTGAAAGCTGTCGACAGGTTTGCACTGACGGTCGAGGACATGCATTTTGGCACTGCAAACGGCCCGATGCGTTTGGTCGCGCCGGTTTTGTCCACCACGTCATGCGCAGCTTTCATCGCCGAAGTTGACGGGCCGCCGGACCCTGCAATCAGGCCTGTGCGCGGGTTGCTGACGATGTCTTCGCCCAGACCCGCATCGGCAATCGCCTGCTCCATTGCGAGATAGGCATAGGCAGCGCCTTGGCCCATGAACCGCAACGTGCGTTTGTCGATGTGGTCCGCCACGTTCAGTTTGATCGTGCCGGCAACCTGACTGCGAAAACCATGTTCGGCCATCTCTGTACTGGCCTCGATCCCCGAGGTGCCAGCCTTGAGAGATGCGGTCACCTCTTCGGCGTTGTTTCCGATGGATGAGACGATACCAAGTCCCGTGACGACGACTCGCTTCATGTGCAAACCTCTGGTTCGGCGCGGCGCAAGGGTGGCCCACCTATTTAAATCCTCATTGCTTTCTAGGCCATCCGGAGAGGGACGTGCAACACGGGATTGGAAAAAGCGCGGCCTAACGCAGGCGCTGTGGCGGGCCACAGGCGTTGAATTTCAGTATTTAAAGCGAAAAGAGCGGGGTAGAGCGCGCGCTTAGCTCTCTGACAGCGCGACCTTCATGTCCTTGACCTCATAGATGATCTCGCCGTCTGCCTCGACGATGCCATCCGCGACACCCATGGTCAGGCGGCGGGTCTGGATCGCCTTGGTAAAGTCGATCTTGTAGGTCAGCATCTTGCGGTCTGGGCGCACCATGCCTTTGAGTTTGACCTCGCCGACACCCAGCGCATAGCCGCGCCCTTGCCAACCGCGCCAGCCGAGGTTGAAACCGGTGAGCTGCCACAGGCCATCAAGGCCAAGGCATCCGGGCATGATCGGGTTGCCGGGGAAGTGGCATTCGAAAAACCAAAGGTCCGGGGTGATGTCGAATTCGGCTGTGATGTGGCCCTTGCCATGTGCACCGCCATCGCCGGAAACATCCGTGATCCGGTCCATCATCAGCATCGGGGGGGCGGGCAGTTGTGCGTTGCCGGGGCCAAACAGTTCACCGCGTGCGCATTGCAAAAGGCCTTCTTTGTCGAAACTGGTTGGATAATCGGCCATGGGGCGGCGCTCCTGCTGCAAGTATTAATGTCCTTCCGGTCTAGCATCGGCTTTGGTCAGGCTGCAAGGGTGCGGGGCGATGCGAAACATTTGTCCATGCGGCCAGCGGGCTGCATGGACGCGGATTGTTTTGTGTTTGCTAATTGAAAATCACCTGCGGGTGGGCTTATATGCTATTAAATAACGTACCGGAGCGCAAAATAATGCAATCGCACCACGCAAATGGCACACGTTGGCTGGAAGAAGCAGGCGTTCGTCCGACCCGTCAACGGGTCACTCTTGCCAGCCTTTTGGTCGGGGACGGCCAGCACCGGCACGTCACAGCGGAAAGCCTGTTTGAGGCCGCCAAAGCGCAAAGCGACAGTGTTTCACTTGCGACTGTCTACAACACGCTGCGGGCGTTTTGTGATGCGGGCCTTTTGCAAGAAGTCATGGTCGACGGCACAAAGAGCTATTTTGACACCAATACACATGACCACCCGCATTTCTTTTGGGAAGACGAGGGGCGTTTGACCGACGCGCCAGCAGAAAAGCTGGTGATTGCCGGTCTGCCCGATGCGCCCGATGGTGCAGAAATCGTGGCGGTTGACGTCGTCATCCGCTTGCGCCGAAAAGCCTGACGCGCATGTCGCATGTGTTGGTGAGCCAGGATCACATTGACCAGTTCCAGCGTGACGGTGTTGTCCTGATCAAGGGGCTGTTTGCGGACCACGTTGATACGCTGCGGCGAGGCGTGGAGCAAAACATCGAGACGCCCGGGCCATATGCCTCCAACAACGACAAGGCGGGCGAGACGGGGCGGTTTTTCGACGATTACTGCAACTGGCAGCGCATTGATGCGTTTCGCGAGGTAATCGAAGGGTCCGATGTGGCACAGGTTGCGGCGGGTTTGATGCAAAGTGAAACGGTGCAATTGTTTCATGATCATGTGCTGGTGAAAGAACCGGGGACATCGATGGCGACGCCTTGGCATCAGGATGGTCCTTATTATTTCGTGGAAGGGCGTCAGACGGTTAGTTTCTGGTCGCCGCTTGATCCTGTGACGGATGCATCATTGCGGTGTGTTGCGGGATCGCATCTGTGGGAAAAGCCGGTTTTGCCGACACGCTGGGCAAAGGGCGATGCCTTTTTCGACCCGGCACCTTACATGCCTGTCCCTGATCCCGACGCCGAAGCGATGGATATCCGCGAATGGCCGATGGAACCGGGCGATGCCGTCGCGTTCAATTACGGCATTCTGCACGGGGCGCGGGGCAATACGTCAACGGCACGGCGTCGCGCGTTTTCGCTGCGGCTGTTGGGGGATGATGCACGTTATACGCAGCGCCCCGGTCCGACATCGCCACCGTTTCCCGGTCATGACATGGTGCAGGGACAAAAGCTGCGCACGGATTGGTTTCCGATGTTGCTGCCCACCGGGTAGAGCCTTAAGCCACGCTACCGTCCGGCGTTCAGAACCATTGCCCCGGTTCCATCAGCCCTAAGTCGAGCAACTGCCGGGAGTGCCATTCAAACGGTGCTGAATTGTGCCATTTGAACGACGCGATATCATACCGGCTGCCGGGATTGGTCTTGAGGGCTTTTGCAGTCCGGAAAGAGCAGATCGCACCGGTGATGTTGTGATGCCATGGGCAGGCATAGGTATTGTATTCTTCGTCATTGAACGTGTGATCATCGCGGACCCTAAGCCCCTTTTTCGCCCGAAAAAGCGGGATGCGGTCAATCTTGCGACGTGCGGCTGGCACATGTTCCTCGTACCGCCACCGCAGGCCGCCAAAAAAATCCAACTGGCGCTCTTTGGGGTGGCCATCGTTGCCGGGGTCGGGGCGCGCCAACGCGTAATACCCCGTTTTGTCCAGAAAGGCATTGTCCAGAGAAACGGCATGGGGATGTTCATCCAGATCGTCGGAATAGAGGTCGATCACATAGGCCAGCATCGCATTTCGACGTTCTTCGGTCTGAAATGCCAGCATTTCGACAACGTTGCGGGTTTCGCAGAAGGGGTGAAAAAAATACTCGGCGTTATAGCAATAATACACCCATTGACCGGCCATATGGTCGATCAGCGTGTTAAGCGCCGTTTCCATCGCAGCGTCGCCTGACATGTTGTAATTCACGCGGATGATGGCGTCAGACAGATCGCGCGGAAGGCTGAATTCATCGGGCATCAGGGCGATGATGGTCTTGAAACCAGCCTGCTGGTTGTGGCGTAGGGTGGTGTCGACCTCGACATTGTCTTCGATCATCACAATCGCCACGGGCCCTTTGGCAAGGGCCTTGGCTTCGGCTTTGATCATCTGGTTCAGGCTCGGATACTGCATCACGCCTCATCTGCTAGCGATTATGTGCAGAATCGGTTAAATGAGCGTGCATTGCAAGCCACCTTGCAGACTGTTAAGTCGCGGTTCGCACTCCTCTAACGCCGGGTATCCCAAATGACGTCGCCAAAGAAGCTGTTCATCAAGACCTATGGTTGCCAGATGAACGTCTATGACAGTGAACGCATGGCCGAAGCGCTGGGCGGGCAAGGCTATGTCGAGACGCTGGACGCCGCGGACGCGGATATGATCCTGCTCAACACCTGTCACATTCGTGAAAAGGCTGCGGAAAAGGTGTATTCCGAGCTGGGGCGCCTGAAGCCGCTCAAGGAATTGAATCCGAATCTGAAAATCGGCGTTGCAGGCTGTGTGGCCCAAGCCGAAGGCGAAGAGATCATGCGTCGCCAGCCGGCCGTTGATCTGGTGGTGGGACCGCAGTCCTATCACCGATTGCCCCAGATGGAGGCGCGGGTGCGCGCGGGGCATACGGCCCTCGACACGGATTTCCCCGAAGAAGACAAGTTTGAACATCTCAAAGGCCGGCCCAAAGCGCGCCGTGCCCCTGCTGCGTTTTTGACGGTGCAGGAAGGCTGCGATAAATTCTGTGCGTTCTGTGTTGTCCCTTACACGCGCGGTGCCGAGGTCAGCCGCCCTGCGTCCCGCGTGCTGGACGAGGCGCGCGAACTGGTAGAGCGCGGCGTGCGCGAGATCACGTTGTTGGGCCAGAACGTCAACGCCTATCACGGTGCCGGTCCCAAGGGTGATATGACGCTGGCCGCGTTGATCAAGGATTTGGCAAAGGTCGATGGGCTGGAGCGTATTCGCTATACCACCAGCCACCCCAACGACATGGACGATGCATTGATTGAGGCACATGGCGAGGTGCCTGAATTGATGCCCTATCTGCATTTGCCGGTGCAATCGGGGTCTGACCAGATCCTCAAGCGGATGAACCGCAGCCATACCGCTGAAAGCTATCTGCGCCTGTTGGAGCGTATTCGCGCGGTCCGTCCCGACATTATCCTTTCAGGTGATTTCATCGTGGGATTCCCCGAGGAAACCGATGCGGATTTTGAGGCGACGATGGAATTGGTGCGCGAGGTCCGGTATGGCTATGCGTATTCCTTCAAGTATTCGACGCGTCCAGGCACACCTGCCGCAGAACGCCCTTTGGTCGATGCGGACGTTGCCGACGCGCGGTTGCAGCAGTTGCAGGCCCTGATCACCGAACATCAGCGGGATATCCAAGGATCAATGGTGGGCCGGGAGGTGTCGGTTCTGGTTGAGCGGGCGGGCCGCGAGCCGGGTCAGATGCTGGGCAAGTCGGAATATCTGCATGCTGTACATATTGACGATGCCAAGGCTGCAATCGGTGACATCGCCAAGGTGAGAATCGTGGAAGCAAAGACCAATTCGCTGCGGGCTGTTCATCTTTGAGCGGAACCAAAGCGGCGGTTCGATACGAATGGCTGCCTCAAAAAAGACATATTTCCTTGTTTGTGGCGCCTCTTCGACCACTAAATGTTGATTTGAGTGCTTCACATGAGCTCAAATACAACTTAACCTGAGGCAATACGGGGCGGCCTTCTTGATTTGGATGCGCGCGCTTTGCCGGGGAACGATACAAGGATTTCTGCTGTGGTGACCACATTCTCCAAAGTTGTTCGTGCAATAGCGAGCCTGACATTGGTTGCGGCGCTGGCGCTTCATTCAACGGCTGCGGATGCGCAGACAAAGTCGCAAGAAGGCCGTGACAAAGGCGTCTACATCCCGACAATCTGGGTTGACCCCGACGGGTGCGAGCATTGGGTAATGGATGATGGCGCCGAAGGGTACATGACGCCCCATACGACGCGTCAGGGCATTCCGGTATGCCGGCGGGGCAATGTCTGCGGCGTGATGAATTCTGATCAGTTTTTCGCAACCAACAGTTACCGCATCCACAAATCAGGCAAGGCGCGTTTGGCCGAGTTTTTCAAAACGACCAATGCGGTTTCCTATATCATAACCGGTCACACAGACAGCCGTGCCTCTGACGCCTATAACATGCGCCTGTCTTATAACCGTGCGAACGCCGTTGCGGCTGTGGCGGTTGCAAATGGCGCAAGCATCGCGGATGTGCGGGGCTACGGCGAACGCCAGCCCACAGCGGCAAACAGTTCGGCCAGCGGCATGGCGAAAAACCGCCGCGTCGAAATCATCTGCATTCGCTAAGGGAATAATATCGTGATCAAAGCAAAAATTCTTCTCGTGACGGCATGTGCATTCGGCCTGACAGCCTGCGGTGATATGGAGGGCGGCGGCATCGGGTCGGACAAGTCGACTGACGGTGGGATTGATAAAAAGCACCTGAGCCAGCTTCAGGCGGGCATCTGGGTTGATCCCAATGGCTGCGACCATTGGATCATTGACGACGGTGTCGAAGGGTATCTGTCTGCGCGTCTTGATAAGTACGGCAAGCCGGTCTGTTCCGGTGTCGCGCCGCCGAACCATACTGTCGGTGACTTCAAAGCCGGCTCCAACATTCCGGACCCAAATTGATCATTGCGCAAATCGCCAGTTTTTCGGGCCGGGGTGTGCAAGCATTCCGGCCTTTTTCTGTTCTAGCCTTTTTATCTGACGCAAGGGTGGCGCGGCATGCGCATCGCCCCATATCCCAGTTGAACCCATGGATCCCAAGGAGCCGCACTTGACTGAAACTGACCTGACCCTCGCAAAACCCGAAAACGCCGCCCCGGTGGTGTTGGAGTTTGCCGACAACCGTCTTTTGATTGATCTGTGTGGTGCCTATGACGCGCATCTTGCCAGCATCGAAAAAGCACTTGAGGTGCAAGTCGTGCGCCGGGGCAACCAGTTGAGCATTCTTGGTAATGCCGATGTGGCCGCACAGGCGGCAGCGGTGCTGAACACACTCTATATCCGGTTGGAAAGTGGTCGCACAGTGGATCAGGCGCAGATCGACAGCTTGCTGCGCATGGGCTCCCCCACCAGCAAACCTGTGGCGCGCAAGAGCACTGCCATCCCCGTGCCGGGTGGCGAAAACATCGAAATCCAGACCCGCAAGAAGCGGGTCGAGCCGCGCACCGAGGCGCAAAAGGTCTATGTGAAATCGCTGTTCGCGAACGAACTGGCCTTTGGCATTGGCCCGGCGGGTACCGGCAAGACCTATCTTGCCGTTGCGGTTGGTGTGTCCATGTTCATTGGTGGGCATGTCGACCGGATCATCCTGAGCCGTCCTGCGGTAGAGGCGGGCGAAAAGTTAGGTTACCTGCCCGGTGACATGAAGGACAAGGTCGATCCTTACATGCAGCCCTTGTATGATGCGTTGAATGATTTTCTACCGGCCAAGCAGTTGGCCAAGCTGATCGAGGAAAAGCGCATTGAGATCGCGCCGCTGGCGTTTATGCGAGGGCGCACGTTGTCGAATGCGTTTGTTGTGCTGGACGAGGCGCAAAACGCGACGGCGATGCAGATGAAGATGTTTCTGACGCGTCTTGGCGAAGGATCGCGGATGGTGATCACCGGCGACCGCACACAGATTGATCTGCCGCGCGGGGTGCCGTCGGGTCTGGCTGATGCGGAACGGCTGCTTAACCGTATTCCCAAGATCAGCTTTAACTATTTCACCTCCAAGGATGTCGTGCGCCACCCGCTTGTGGCGGCAATCATTGAGGCCTACGAGGCGGACACCGGTCGCAGTTGATGGAGGCCCTGGACATCGCGATCGAAGACCCCCGCTGGGAAAGTGTCGGGATCGAAGCATTGGCCGAACACGCTGTGATTGCCACGTTGGAGCATCTTTCACTAACGCCGGATGCTTGCGAGGTTAGTCTGCTGGCCTGCGATGATGCGCGGATTGCCGTGCTGAATGCAGATTTCCGCGACAAACCGAGCGCGACAAACGTCCTGAGCTGGCCCGCAGAGGAACGGGCGGCCCAGCAGCCGGGGGGCGCGCCAGTTGCACCCATTGCTGGCCCGGACGGGATGATGGAACTGGGCGATATCGCGATCAGCTATGACACCTGCAACGCCGAAACACAGGCCGCAGGCCGCCCGATGAAGGCCCATGTCACCCATCTGATTGTACATGGTGTGCTGCATCTGTTGGGTTATGATCACACAACAGACCCAGATGCGGCCTTGATGGAACGAATTGAGGTCGAAATACTTGGCAAAATGGGTTGGGATGACCCATATAGGATTGCATAGGCGCGCATTGGCGCCGTTTCAAATTACGGGACCCCATGGGCGACACAGACGGATCTTCTAGCGCTGCGCAAAGCGCGCAGTCAAACGACCCCCAAATTGACAGTGAGGACACCTCTGCAAAGCAGGGCGGGTTCTTTTCGCGCGTGATTGGCGCGCTTACTCCCTCTGAGGCAGAGGGTGTGGACGAATTTGCAAAACCACCGGTGGACCGCTTGTCTGCGCGGGGCATGATGAACCTGCGCTCTATGCGGGTTGATGATGTGGCGATCCCCAAGGCGGATATTGTCGCGGTCTCTATCACAATCACCATGGATGAATTGGTCGCGGTGTTCAAAGAAAGCGGTTTGACACGCTTGCCGGTCTATGACGGCACGCTGGACACCCCTGTTGGCATGGCCCACCTAAAAGATCTGGCATTGCAGTACGGGTTTAACGGCAAACCAAAGAACTTTGATCTGCAAGCGCTGGTGCGGCCGCTTTTATTTGTGCCGCCGTCGATGAGCATTGGCGTCCTGCTGACCAAGATGCAGGCAGAGCGTCGGCATATGGCGTTGGTCATTGATGAATACGGTGGTGTTGACGGGTTGGTCACGATCGAGGATTTGATCGAACAGGTCATCGGAGAGATCGAGGACGAGCATGACGTGGACGATGGCACCTATTGGGTCGTCGAAAAGCCGGGCACCTATCTGGCTTTGGCCAAGACCCCGCTTGAGGATTTCGAGGCCGAGATCGGTCATTCGCTGACCGATCATGACACCGTCGACGAAGAAGAGATCGACACGCTTGGCGGGCTTGTTTTTATGCTGTCGGGTCGTGTGCCTGCGCGGGGCGAGGTTGTGCTGCACCCCGACGGGCCAGAGTTTGAAGTGATCGACGCGGACCCCCGCCGGATCAAACGGCTGCGGGTGCGTACGACGGGGGCCAACGGGTGATCACAAGCCCGTGGGGGTGGCGCAGCGTTGCAATCGTGTTCGTTTGTGGTGCTGTGGCAGCCTTTGGGCAGGCGCCATATGACATTCCGTTGGCGATGCTGGCCGGTTTTGCGGTCGCACTATACCTTTACCAAACGGCGCTGACGCCCCGACACGCAGCGATGCTGGGGTGGGCATTGGGGACCGGATATTTCTGCCACGCCTTACAGTGGATTGTGTCGCCGTTCATGGTGGATGTGGCGCGGCACGGGTGGATGGCACCGTTTGCCTTGGTATTGCTGGCGGCGGGACTTGCCCTGTTCTGGGGCTTGGCATTTTGGGTCGCACGCCTGCTGTCGCCGCGCAAAAGCTGGCCGCTTTTGGTGTGCTGGCCTGCGGCAGAATTGATCCGCGCGTATATTTTCACGGGATTTCCATGGGCGATGCCCGCGCAGTCACTGGTTGCCTCGGTGTCGGGGCAGGGTCTTGGCTGGGTTGGCCCGTATGTGATGAATGGCGTGATTATCGCATTCGCGCTATGGGTCGCACACCCGTTTTCGGGACGTTACGGTGCTGCGTTTCGCATCGCGGCTGCGGTGATTTTTGCGTTGTTTGTCATGACCCCACCGCAACCGGGGCCTGCGTTGATGACCGCCCACAGCGTGCGGCTGATACAACCCAACGCTGCGCAGCGCGACAAATGGGATCCCGCACAGATACCGGTGTTTTTTGACCGTCAGCTCCGCTTTACCGCTGCCGCCCCTTTGCCCGGCGATGCGCAACCCGACCTGATTATTTGGTCCGAAACGGCAATTCCATGGCCGCTGGATATCGCGGCGCCTGCGCTGACGCAGATCGCGGGCGCGGCCAGTGGCGTGCCTGTCGCCTTGGGTGTGCAACGGCGTGATCCGCAGAGTTTCTATAATTCGATGGTGGTTCTGGACCCCTCAGGCGGCGTTTCGCAGGAATATGACAAACACCATCTGGTGCCGTTTGGCGAATATATGCCGTTCTCGGATGTGCTGTCACGCTGGGGCATCTTTGGTTTGGCGTCGCGTATCACGGGGGGATATACACCGGGACCGGGGCCGCAATTGCTGGATTTTGGCGCGCTTGGTCAGGCGCTTCCGTTGATCTGTTATGAGGCGGTTTTTGCCCATGACGTGAACGCAGCACCTGAACGCCCTGCGTTTTTGATGCAATTGACCAATGACGCGTGGTTCGGCAAGGGCGCAGGGCCAAAACAGCACCTTGCGCAGGCGCGTATGCGTGCAATCGAACAGGGGCTGCCCTTGGCGCGGGCGGCAAACACGGGCATCTCTGCGATGATTGACCCTTATGGTCGCATCACGGCCAGCTTGGGGCTGAACCAAGCGGGATTTGTGGACGCTGCATTGCCCGCGCCGCTGCCCCCGACGCTTTATAGCAGAACGGGCGATTTGCCGTTTGCCTTGGTGTTGCTTCTGGGTTGCGCCGCTGGGGTGATTCGCCGTCAAAAGGTTTAACGATTGACGGAGTCCACCACCCCCGATAAGCCAAACAAAAGTGCTACAACGGCTTCCTGGCGTGGCATGATAACCCATAAATGGAGCAGTTATGTCCCGCAAAAATTATATCTTCACCTCTGAATCCGTTTCAGAAGGCCATCCAGACAAGGTCTGTGACCGGATTTCTGACGCCGTTCTGGATGCGTTTCTGACCGAAGAGCCAGAGGCCCGCGTCGCTGCGGAAACCTTTGCCACCACCAACCGCGTTGTGATCGGCGGTGAGGTCGGTCTGTCTGACAAGTCGAAATTGGCCGAATACATGGGCCGCATCGAGGACATTGCGCGGGCCTGTATAAAGGATATCGGGTACGAGCAGGACAAATTCCACCATGCGACCTGTGAGATTACCAACCTGTTGCACGAACAATCCGCGCATATCGCGCAGGGTGTCGATGCGAAAGGCAACAAGGACGAAGGTGCCGGCGATCAGGGTATCATGTTCGGTTTTGCGACCGATGAGACGCCTGAATTGATGCCTGCACCGGTCCATTATGCGCATGCGATTTTGCGCCGCCTTGCCGAGGTGCGCAAAGATGGAACCGAGCCGACTTTGCGGCCCGACGCCAAAAGCCAGTTGTCTGTGCGCTATGAGGACGGGAAACCTGTTGGTGTCTCATCCATCGTTTTGTCGACACAGCACGCGTCCGAGGATCAATCCAGCGCGGATATTCGCGCCATTGTGGAACCCTATATTCGTGAAGTCTTGCCTGACGGCTGGATCGACGAAGGCACTACGTGGCACGTGAACCCGACGGGTGTTTTTGTCATCGGTGGGCCGGATGGCGATGCCGGCCTTACGGGCCGCAAAATTATCGTGGATACCTATGGCGGTGCTGCACCACACGGTGGCGGCGCGTTTTCTGGTAAAGACCCGACAAAAGTTGACCGTTCCGCCGCATATGCGGCACGGTATTTGGCCAAAAACGTGGTGGCATCTGGCATGGCGCGCAAATGCACCATCCAGCTGAGCTATGCGATCGGTGTAAGCGAGCCGCTTTCGATTTATTGCGATACGTTCGGCACAGGCGATGTGGATGATGCAGCGGTAGAAATTGCCATTCGCAAAGTGATGAGCCTGACCCCACGCGGCATTCGCGAGCATTTGCAGCTGAACAAGCCGATCTATGCGCGCACTGCGGCTTACGGCCATTTTGGACGCGCACCCGAAGCCGATGGTGGTTTCAGCTGGGAACGTACAGATTTGGCTGACGCTCTTAAGGCGGCTGTCTAAGCAGCCCTTACTCGGGTTTGTTTGTATGATGACCGGGGCTGGCGGGTATGACCTGCCAGCCTCGTT
>JAFMHE010000354.1 GCA_017854675.1 Paracoccaceae bacterium
CAGCAGATAAATCAGGATGATGTCGATGGTGACGGCTTTGAACAGCAGTGGCAGGAACGGCAGGGTCGGCGTCATTTCCTTGGCGGAGCCATAGGCGGCAAGGCGTCCGTTGGGTGCGATCACGGCGGCGTCGATGTCGATGTTGCTGCCGAATTCGACCTCGATGATGGTGTCTATGAGCGCCCCGTTGTTGGCTGCAATGATTTGACCGGCGAGGTCGGGTGCGGCGTAGTCCAAGATCACATCGGCACCCGCCGCAGACACGCGGTCATTATCGCGCGGGCTGCAGGTCGTGATCACGCGCGCGCCGGCCCATTTGGCAAGCTGCACAGCCAAAAGGCCCACAGTGCCGGCGCCGCCTTGGATCAATATGGTGGTGCCTGCGATATCGCCCCCGCCGAATACGGCGTGGGCCGCTGTCAGGCCGGGGATGCCCAGAATGGCACCGGTTTCAAGGCTGACGTCATCGGGCAGGGGGACGGCTTGATTGGCGGGCAGAGTGATCTGCGTGGCGGCTGTGCCCTGCGCGCGCTGCCATTGACCATTCCAGATCCAGACGCGCTGACCGACGCGGGCGCTGTCCACGCCATCACCCACGGCGGTGATTGTGCCTGCCCCATCGCTGTGCGGAATGATCTGGTCAAAGGCGGGTTTTGTCAGGCCCGGACGGCCCCGGCGCGATTTCACGTCAGAGGGGTTCACGCCGGAAAACGCAAGCGCGACGGTGACTTCACCGGGGGCTGGCGGGGTATCGGGTAAATCGGTCAGGGTTAACACATCGCGGGCAGCGCCCAATGTGGAATAGGTGATCGCGCGCATGGGTAAAGTCCTGTCTGAGAAGTGTTCTCAGCCAGACTGCGGGAAAGTGTGGGGAGGTGCAATTGGTTGTATAAAGTCGGCGGTAATGGCGGTTGCCCATGGGCAAGTCTGGATTCAGTCTGTCATTTCAGTTAATTATATTTATTAACAAGGGGTTAATATATTTTTCTGCTGGAGGGCGACCATCGAAAAGGTGTCGGGAATACTCTCTATTCCCGGATTTCATCCGCTTTCACGCCCCAGACCCGCGCCTTTGGCACCCAGCCTTTGTAACCGCCTGTGCGCAACTCACACCATTCGGTGCTGCAATCGCCCAGATGTGCAACAACGCCCAGTTGCAGCTCAGCCGATATAGGGGCTGCGGGATCGGGGCGGACCATCATTTTCAGCTTGTCCTGCTCAACCAAGACGGTGCGAGTGCCCGATATCATCGAATAATGCATCCATCCGCCCATGCCGTCGCGGTCTTCGACCCGGCGCCAGTGGCCGTGCTCTGCGGTGATGCGCATCGGCATGTTGCGGCGTTTGAACACCCAGTCGATGCGGTGCGACAGCGAGGGGCCGCGCCGGACGTTCGCCTCTGCCGCCTTCATCGAGACATAGCGTGGCAGCGGCAGATTTGTGACCGGACCCTTGGCCGTATCACCGGTGCCTTCGGCAAAAGCGGCCGAGAGGCTGAGAGGAATCGCTAGTGCCAACGTCAGAAAGACGTTTTTCATCGAAATGAGGGTCATGGGTGCTGCCTGCACTTATTGTTTGCTCTTTTGCGGTCCGGGTTCTTGTGCCTAGCGCTCGCTTGGGACACCATGTCGGGGAAACAGGTTCAGGCCAAGCCTTGGGAGGGCAGATATGTCAAAGAAACGGTTAAGTGTTGTAGTCACGCGACGGTTGCCAGACGCGGTTGAAACACGGTTGTCCGAACTCTTTGACGTGAAGCTGCGGCTGGACGACGTGCCGATGACCCGCGCAGAGTTGGGTCAGGCGATGAAAAGCGCCGATGTGCTGGTGCCGACCATCACAGATGAGATTGATGCTGCTCTGATCGGGCAGGCGGGAGATCGGCTGAAACTGATCGCAAATTACGGGGCCGGGGTGGATCACATCGACGTGGCCACGGCGCGCCAGCGGGGCATTCTGGTCAGCAATACGCCCGGCGTGTTGACCGATGACACTGCCGATATGACCATGGCGCTGATCATGGCCGTCACGCGGCGCATGTCCGAGGGCATGGCGATGATGCAAAAGGGTGATTGGGCCGGATGGGCGCCGACGGCATTGCTGGGCGGGCGGTTGAGCGGGCGGCGTCTGGGTATCTTGGGCATGGGCGGTGTGGGCCAAGCGGTCGCGCGGCGCGCGGCGGCCTTTGGCATGCAGGTGCATTACCACAACCGCCGCCGCCTGCATGCAGAGATCGAAGCAGGTTTGCAGGCGACCTATTGGGAGAGCCTTGACCAGATGGTCGCGCGGATGGATGTGTTGAGCATCAATTGCCCACACACGCCGTCCACGTTCCATTTGATGAACGCGCGGCGGTTGAAGTTGATGAAGCCGGATGCGGTGATCGTGAACACCTCGCGAGGCGAGGTGATCGACGAGAACGCCCTGACGCGGATGCTGCGCGCGGGTGAGATCGCGGGTGCCGGATTGGACGTCTACGAGCATGGCACGGATGTGAACCCGCGTCTGCGGGAGTTGGATAATGTTGTTTTGTTGCCGCATATGGGATCGGCCACGGTCGAGGGACGCATGGAGATGGGCGAGAAGGTGATCATCAACATCAAGACCTTTGATGACGGGCACCGCCCGCCGGATCAGGTTGTGCCGTCGATGCTGTGAGGCATCATCGGATTTAAGGAGCGGCTGCGCCGCATTCGATTTTATTTTGTTGATGAGGGACGCTGTCCCTCAAACTCCCTGAAATATTTAGGGCCAAAAAGAAAGAGAGATTGCGCGATGTGGAAACTGGTTGGAATTTTATCGGTTGTTTTGGCCGGTGCGGCGGCGGCGCAGCAGGCGGCGGATGC
>JAFMHE010000101.1 GCA_017854675.1 Paracoccaceae bacterium
TTTCATCTGCTGTGAACCTGATTGTGCAGGCCAGCCGCCTGCAAGACGGCTCGCGCCGGATGACATCCATTACCGAAATCACCGGGATGGAAGGCGAAGTCATCTCGATGCAGGAGATTTTCCGCTATCAGCGTGTGGGCCTGACCCCCGACAACAAGATTATCGGCCATTTCACGGCCACCGGCGTGCGCAGCCACTACGCAGAGCGTTTCCGCATGTGGGGCTATGATTTGCCATCCTCCATCTACGAACCCATCGCAGCGCAGTAAGGAACACAGATATGAGTGCCGAACTAATCATCTACGGCCTGATCTTTATTGGTGTTTTGGTACTCGTCGAGGGCCTGTATCTGGTCGTCTTTGGCAAATCAATCAGCCTCAACAGCAAGGTAAACCGCCGCCTTGAGATGTTGGAAAAGGGCCAGCGCCGCGAAGAGGTGTTGGACAAGCTGCGCAAAGAGATGCAGCAGCATATGAAATCGAAGTCTATCCCGCTTTATTCGCTGCTCAGCGAACGGGCGCAAAAGGCTGCAATTGCGTTCAGTCCACAACAGTTGATCATGTTGATGGGAGGGGTCGCGGTTTTCACATTTCTGGCGCTGACTGTCGGAACCCAGACCGAAGTGCCGGTCCGCGCGCTCTTGTCGGTTGGCATCGGCGTTGGGTCGATCATTTTCTGGGTCACATCCAAAGCCAACAAACGCATGGGCATGATCGAGGAGCAACTGCCCGATGCGGTAGAGCTGATGGTCCGTTCATTGAAGGTTGGCCACCCGTTCAGCAATGCGATCGGCATTGTCGCAAAAGAAGTGCAGGATCCGCTGGGCTCTGAGTTCGGCGTAATCGCGGATGAAGCAGCCTATGGCCGTGACGTGGGCGAGGCGTTGAAAGACATGGCAGAGCGGCTTGATATGCAGGACTTACGCTTCCTTGCGGTTGCGGTAACGATCCAGCAACAGTCAGGTGGTAATCTCGCCGAAATTCTCGCTGGATTGGCAAAAGTGATCCGCGCGCGTTTCCGTCTGTTCCGGCGGGTAAAGGCGATCACCGCAGAGGCAAAGTGGTCCGGCAAATTCCTGTCTGCATTCCCGCTGATGGCGCTGGCCGCCATCAATGTGAGCGATCCGAATTATTATGACGACGTCATGGATCACCCTTACTTCATTCCAGCATGCTTTGTGGTTGGGATTTTCCTTGCGGTGAACCTCGTGGTGATGCGCGTGCTCACCGACATCAAAGTGTAGGGGGCTGACGCATGGGAATTTTCACACAGATACAGCACTTTATTACCGGGCTTTTGGGACCGATGGGCCTGATCATGATCTTGGGCGTGATTGGCACAACACTTGTGCTTTTTACCGTGGTCATGATGATCCGCCAGCCCGAAGACCCGCTGACAAAGCTAAAACGGTCAGCCAATGGTCAAACCGACACCACCGGCAAACAGAAACTACGGCAGGCCGATGGAAACCAGCAGCTGCAAAAGTTTGCAAAGTTCCTTGAGCCTGAAAATGTCGCCGATCTAAGCGCAAAACAGCTGGAGCTTCGGCAGGCTGGCTATCATAGCCGTGATGCCGTCCGTATGTTTTACTTTTCCCAAATGGCGCTTGGTCTTGTTGGTCTGCTGGCAGGCTTCGTCTATATCAACTTCCTTGGTGGTGGCGAAGGGATGAGCACACAAAAAACCATGATCTACACAATCGGGCCAGGCGCGGTCGGGTATTACTTGCCGAAATACTGGATCACGCGGCGGGTCGAGGAACGCAAAGAGCAAATCACGCGCGGTTTCCCTGATGCGCTCGACATGATGCTGGTCTGTGTTGAGGCGGGTCAATCTCTGGATCAATGTATCGTCCGTGTCGCGCGGGAACTGCGCGCCTCGTATCCGGCACTTGCCGAAGAATTCGAGGTTGTCGCCTATGAAATGAAAGCCGGTAAAGACAAGGTCACGGTTCTGAACGATATGGGCAACCGCTGCGGTGTGCAGGACGTGGCGTCGTTCGTGACGGTGCTGGTTCAATCAGCCGCATTCGGTACCTCGATTGCGGACGCGTTGCGCGTCTATGCGGACGAGATGCGGGACAAACGCGTCATGCGTGCCGAAGAGGCCGCAAACAAGTTGCCAACCAAGATGACCCTTGCCACTATGATGTTAACCGTTCCACCGCTGCTGATCATTCTGGTTGGGCCTTCGGTACACGGTATCACGGAGTTGGGCACAATGGGTGGACCGCAATAAACATGATCCCCAGAATTGAGCATCTGTTTCGCAGTGCTCTGATCCTGACCTGTTTAATCGGATTGACCGCCTGTGCACCGGGCGGTTTTTCTGCGGCTGGTCAACAGGTCTATGCGCCGGGTGTCGATCAGCGCGGACAGGCCAAAGACGGTGTCGAAGTGGGCCACCGCCTGATTGCAGCAGGGCAATATGAACTGGCGATAAAATCGTTCAATCGCGCGGCCTTGGTCCAAGGTGCCGACGTTGAGGTGCTATCAGGTTTAGGCAGTGCAAACCTTGGTCTGGGGCGTCTGGGACAAGCTGAATCACTGCTGCGCAGCGCGTTGAAACAGGACGCCAAGCAACCGGAGGTTTGGAATAACCTCGGGGTTGTTTTGATGGAGCGTGGCAAGACACCCGAAGCTGTGCGCATATTCCAACGCGCTTTTGCGCTCGATAATGGCGAAAGTGACGCAATTCGTGACAATTTACGCTTGGCGCTCGCAAAATCAGAAAATTCTGTTATCATTGGTGACCAAGAAGAAGATTATAAATTGGTGCGGCGAGGCGCAGGTGACTACCTGATTTCCCCGACACTATGACCGAGGCAGAGCAGTAAAAGGACGCAAAAATGCGCCACCCTATTCTATTTGCCGTCTGCATTGCAGGCGCAGCAGCCATTTCTGGCTGTGCTGAAAAGTCCGCAAATGAAACCGTCGAACGCGCATTTAAAGACGTGAACGCCATTGATGGCGCGAACCTGTCTGATGTCATGCTAACGGTCGCTGACCCGAATGAGGCTGTGACCTTCTTTCAACGTTCTGCCGCACAAGACCCGACACGCATTGACCACCAGCGCGGTCTGGCATCATCCCTGATCCGTGCCAAACGTGTGACCGAGGGCGTGCTGGAATGGCGCAAAGTCGTGGCCATGCCTGAGGCAACCTCGGATGATAGCGTGGAACTGGCCGACGCCCTGATCCGGTCAGGCGATTGGGCCGGGGCCGAAAAAGTCCTGCACAGCGTGCCGCCGACCCATGAGACCTTCAAGCGCTACCGCTTGGAAGCCATCGTCGCCGACAGCAAACAAGAATGGAAAAAAGCCGACAGCTTTTATGAAATCTCTGTTGGCCTGACTGCGACCCCTGCATCGGTGATGAACAACTGGGGTTATTCCAAACTGACCCGTGGGGCCTATCCCGAGGCAGAGCGCCTGTTTGCAGACGCGATCCGTCAGGACCCCACCCTATTTACCGCCAAGAATAACCTTGTCCTCGCCCGTGCTGCACAGCGCGACTATACCCTGCCCATTATCCCGATGGACCAGACCGAGCGCGCGCAGTTGCTGCATACCATGGCGCTTTCGGCGATCAAAAAGGGCGATGTAGAGACCGGCAAAGGTCTGCTGCGTGAAGCAATCAGCACACACCCACAGCACTTCGAAGCGGCCGTGCGGTCCCTGCGTGCCCTCGAAGAAAGCTAGGGGATGAGCATTCCCGCGCTTCAGGCGATGTGGTTCTTGCCCTTCGTTCTGCCGATATGTCTGTATGTGGCCTATACCGATCTGGCGCAGATGCGCATTACAAATCAGGCAGTTATGGCGCTGGCTGTGATATTTGTGGTCATCGGGTTCTTCCTTATGCCGTTCAATGACTATCTGTGGAAACTTGCCGCATTGGTCATTGTTATGATCGTCGGGGTGATCCTGAACGCCGCAGGCGCAATGGGGGCCGGTGACGCGAAATTCATTGCGGTGGCCGCACCCTACCTTGCCTTGGGGGATCTGCAATTCGTGATGATGCTGTTCATGGCGATCCTTTTAGCCGCTGCACTGACCCACCGCATGGTAAAACACACGCCCCTGCGTAGACTTGCACCCGAATGGCAAAGCTGGGACCGGGGCAAGAAATTCCCCTTAGGCCTCGCGCTTGGCCCCTGTCTTGCCGTTTATTTGATCTTAGGTGCGCTGCTTGGCGCCTGATAAACGCCATATTTAGAAACGATACTGCAATGTGAAAATGGATTGTTTCGCGCGGACAGGATCGAACACATGAACATGCAAACCTCTACTGTTATGGCCCCCCCGCCGCCCAAGCGGCTGGAGGATATGAAACTGCCGATTGTGATGATGCGTGACATCATCCTCAAAACCATCTTTCGCAAGAACATTGATTTGGTCAGCGATCTAGCCAAGGCGGTGTGCCTACCCATACCGGTGACCCAAGAACTGGTCGACATGGCGCGCACCCAGCGGTTGGTTGAGGCAACAGGCACGCTGAACGCCAATAACGGCAACGAAATGGGCTATCAGCTGACCGAAGTGGGTAAATCGCGCGCGTTGGATGCGCTGGCCCAGTCCGAATATTTTGGCGCGATGCCTGTGCCACTTGATGTTTACCGCGAACAGATCAAACGCCAGTCGGTGCGCAATTTGCAGGTCACGCGCAGCCAGTTGACCGGCGCGATGGGCCATCTGGTCTTGCCCGACAGCCTGCTGGACCATCTGGGACCAGCTGTTTCTGCGGGTCGCTCGATCCTGATGTACGGCCCGCCCGGCAATGGCAAATCATCCATCTCAAACGGGATTCGCGACGCGCTGGGGGACCGCGTCTATGTCCCCCGCGCCATTGAATACGCCAGTCAGGTGATCACGGTCTATGACCCTATCGTGCATTCCGCCGCCGAAGACGAGGCGCAAGACCCTACCTCCTTGCGGCGCATCACACGCTACGACAGCCGCTATGTTTGCTGTGAGCGCCCGACAGTCATTACGGGTGGCGAACTGACGCTCGACATGCTTGATCTGGTTTATAACCCTACCGCACGGACGTATCAGGCGCCCCTACAGCTTAAATCAACCGGCGGCATTTTCATCGTTGACGACCTTGGCCGTCAAAAAGAACCGCCTCAGTCGATCGTAAACCGCTGGATCGTTCCGCTTGAGGAAAGCAAAGATATCCTCGCACTCCAGTCAGGTGAAAAGTTCGAGGTGCCTTTTGATACATTGGTCATTTTCTCGACCAACTTCCACCCGAACAAGATTTTCGACCAAGCGGCCTTGCGCCGGATCTTTTTCAAGATCAAAATTGACGGGCCCAACCAAAAGAACTTCCTCAAGATTTTCGCAATGGTGGCAAAGAAACGTGGCATGCCATTGGATGAGGCGACGTTGTTCCACCTGCTCAAGGTGAAATATCCCACCATCGACAATGTTTATGCGAACTATCAGCCGATATTCCTGATCGACCAAATGATTTCAATCTGCGAGTTTGAGGGGATACCCTACCAGATGAACCCTGATTTGATGGACCGCGCATGGGCGAACATGTTCGTAACGGACGAAGAAATCGTGAATTGATCGTCGTCGCAGGCTGCGGCCGCATGGGTGCGCCCATGCTTGCTGCCTTGCGAAATGCAAGTTTCGATGCTGTGGGCTTGGATGTTGTGGATCGTGGCGTGCCGCATGTCACACTGGAGCCCAGCGATGTATTCGGGACTGTGAAAACCTTGATCACAGTTGTGCGCGATATTGCGCAGACCGATGACGTGCTGTTTGGTACGCAAAACCTATGTGCGGCACCCCTGCTTGAACGGATTATCATCTCCTCCACCCTGTCGCCGCGCTATGTTCGCGCGTTGCGAAATCAGGTGCCTGACCATATCACCTTGATCGACGCGCCCATGTCCGGTGCGCAGATTGCCGCACAAGAAGCGCGCCTCAGCTTTATGTTGGGGGGCAAAGACGTTGAACTGGACGCGGTTCAGCCCTTGTTTGACGCAATGGGCGCGCATTTTCACCGCATGGGCGCGTTCGGTGCGGGGATGCAGGCAAAAGTGCTCAACAACCTGCTTGCAGCCTCGAACACGGCGATGACACGGATGGTACTGGATTGGGCCGATGATGCGGGGCTGGATGAACGCAAGCTGTTGGATTTGATGCATACCTCGTCAGGTCAGAATTGGTTCGCCTCGGGGTTTGACGAGATCGAGTTTGCCCGCGACGGGTTGGAAGACGACAATACCATCGGCATTCTGGTGAAAGACGTCGCCAGCGCGCTGGATGCCGCACCGACGGGCGCTGATCTGTCGCTGCCCAAACAGGTGCAGGCGCAGATTGCGTCCCTCACACCGCGCAAACGCTAGCTGCCTTTGCCAAACAACCCGCCAAGCGCCTGTTTGATGATACCGCGTACTTTCGGGCGGTTCGCCTCGCCAAAGGGCAACGGGCGGCAAACCTCCATCGCCGCCACACCGACACGGGCGGTCAACGCGCCGTTAACCAAGCCCTCACCAAAGCGGCGGCTTAGCTTGCCAAGGATCGACCCGCCCAAGATCGGCTCAAGCATGTCATCGCCCACAGCAACCGCGCCCGTCGCCACGAGATGAGACAGTACAGCACGGGTCAGCCGCCATGAACCAAAGAACCCGGAGCGTCCACCATATACCTCTGCCACGCGGCGGATCATGCGCAGGTTGGCGGTCAGTGCCGCTGCCACATCGGCCAGCGCCAATGGCACAAGGGCGGTCACAGTCGCCACTTGTCGCGCTGCCGCTTCGACCTCGCGGGATGCGGCCTGATCAAGCGGCCGTAGCAATTCAACCTCTGCCAGCGCCAAGAGGCCCCGCGCATCCAGTTGATCGCCGCGCAATTCATCCAACCTGTTGCGGCCCCACCGCGTATCTTCGCGGCCCTTATACAGACGCACCAGACGATCCGTGACGCTGCGCGCAGCTTTCAGATCGCTTTGGGATAACGCTTCGGCCGCGTCATGACGCAGCCCGTCCAGCCGCGCCAACCGCCCGAATGCCGCCAGTTCGCGCAAAGCCAATAACGCCAGAACCAGCAAAAACACCGCTAGTAGCACGGTCATCGCCCAGCCCAGTACGGGCGCGCGCGCTATCAGATCACTGACGAAATTCCACGCAGCGATTGAGACCACTGCACCGATCAGCGTGCTTGCCAGCCACCAGAACGCCTTGACCAGACGTGATGGTTTGCGCGCTGCCAGATTGGCCGCCATTTGCATGGCCTTACCTTGTGGCAAGGCCAGCGTGTCAGGCACCGGTGGCGCATCCGCTACCTGCGGCCGCGGTGCCGTTTCCTGTTCAAGATCAAAGAGAACCGGACCTTTGGCCATCACGCGTCCTCCCTTTTCCATTCGAATTGTATGTCGGGCAGTTGTTCATCATTCCGGCTACCGTCAGTCCGCGTGACCTCCTGAAAGCCGTGCTTGATATAAAATTTTTGTGCGGCTTCATTGGCTTGAAAGGTCCACAGTTCAAGCCTGTCTGCATTGTCCCGCAGATGATCCAGCAACGTCGTGCCGACCCCCTGCCCCCGCATGAACGCCGCAACAAAAAGCGCATCCAGATCTGCGCCATCACAGGCTGCGAACCCCACGACCATATTATCATGCACAGCAACCGTGACCCACCCGCGATCAATCAACCGTCCCGCATGCGCGATGGCTTGGGCTTGCGTGTGCAGATGGGGCATCCAATCGGTCGTGCGGGTGAACTCTGACAGGATCGCGCCAACCGATCCCGCATCGGTACTGCGCGCCGGGCGCAGCACGATCACAGCCGGTCCCCGATCAAAAACTCGACCGCCCTGTCCAGACGAATGTGGGGTGGCCCGTCACCGGGGCGCAGGTTCAGGGGAGCCGGTGCAAATCGCATCACTTGGTAATCCTCATCTAGCCATTTTTCTGCGCCTTGGCGTGCAGGGTTCAACAGATGCGCAGGGTCTTGTGGCAAATCACCGGGGTAAAACGCCGCCTCCTTGCCGCTCTCCAACAGGGTGCCGCGCACGACATTCAGCGTCTCGCCATTATGCGGCATCGTGGCCTCGGTTGTTGCGCGCAGGCTGGCAATCGACATGGCCGCAGTCCCTGCACCGGCATATTGCGCACGATCACGGGCCTCGCGGGTCAATGCCTCCATGATCGCGGTCAGTTTGGCGTGTTGTGCGTGATGCAAGTGGTCCGCCTTAGTCGCTGCAAACAGAATTTTCTCAACCCGTTTGCCGCCCAGTAACCCGCTGAGAAACCCGTTCTTTCCAGGCCGGAATGCAGCGAGCGTTTCGGACATCGCGGCGCGCAAATCCTCGACCGCGCGCGGACCTTGATGGATTGCGCCCAGCGCGTCGACAAGCACGATCTGGCGGTCAATCCGCGCAAAGTGATCCCGAAAAAACGGCCGCGCAACCTCGCGCTTGTACGCATCATAGCGACGCGCCATTTCGCGGTGAAACGATCCGCGGATCGACACACCGTTCACAGGGATCGGCGCGAACGTCAGTACCGGCGAGCCTGCCAGATCACCCGGCAACAAGAACCGACCCGGCGTGCAATCGGAGAACCCTTCGGCCCGCGCGGCATGCAAATAGGTAGCAAACAGTTTGGACAGGTCTTGGGCCAACGGTTCATCGTGTTTGGCCTGCGCATCGACATCAGTAACCCGCGCCATGAACGCCGTCGCAGATGTGCGGTCCGCAATGCGACCCAGCGTATCTGCCGCCCATTCCTCATAGGTCCGGTCCATCAGTCCCAGATCAAGCAGCCATTCGCCGGGATAATCCACAATATCAAGGTGGATGGTCCGTGGCCCCTGCAACCCCGCCAGCAACCCATTCGGGCGTACCTTTAGCGACAAACGCAATTCAGATATGGCGCGGGTGCTGTCGGGCCAATGCGGTGTCGACCCGGTAAGCGCCGCCAGATGCGCCTCGTACTCAAAGCGCGGCACGGTATCGTCGGGTTGGGGTTGCAGAAACGCCGCCTCAATCCGGCCCTCGGACGCGGCGACCAGCCCCGGCATCCGACCCCGGTCCAACAAATTAGCAACCAGTGAGGTGATAAAAACCGTCTTGCCAGATCGCGCAAGGCCGGTAACGCCCAACCGGATCACCGGTTCAAAGAAAGTCTCCGAGACAGTGTCTTGCACCGCCTCAACCTGCCGCCAAATGCCATCGGCAATCCGTGAGATGACCAAAACTCTGTCCCGTCCCTGTTTACGCCTTCGCTTGTACATAGGGGGCGCGGCAAGGGATTGCCAGAAGCGGAGCAGCGCGGTAGATGCGCGGCCATGCCTCGTTTTGCCCTCAAAGTTGAATACCACGGCGCGCCCTTTGTCGGCTGGCAACGGCAGATTGGCCTGTCGTCGGTGCAGGGCGCGATTGAAGCCGCGTTGGCCAAGCTGGAAAAGCGGGATCACAACATCGCCGCCGCTGGCCGAACTGACGCTGGCGTGCATGCCATGGGCCAAATCGCGCATTGCGATATGGAGCGGGATTGGAAACCTTTCCGCCTGTCAGAGGCGCTGAATTACCATCTAAAACCGCACCCCATTGCGATCACGGCATGTGTGCAGGTTGATGACGGGTTCCACGCAAGGTTCGCAGCGATGGAACGGCAGTATCTCTTTCGTGTCCTGACCCGGCGCGCGCCCGTGACGCATCAGGCCGGGTTGGTCTGGCAGGTCAAACAACCCCTTGATCTGGACGCGATGCAGCAAGGTGCTGATATCTTGGTCGGTAGGCACGATTTTACCACGTTCCGGTCCACGATATGCCAGTCGGACAGTCCGGTTAAAAGGTTGGATCGGTTGCAGGTAAGCAAGCATGAAACCCCTTACGGTACAGAATTTCATTTCGACGTGCGCGCGCGGTCATTTTTGCACAATCAGGTCCGCAGCCTAGTCGGTACGTTGGAACGCGTCGGCGCGGGGTCATGGACGCCAGAGGACGTTCGCAAGGCACTGAATGCCAAAGATCGCGCTGCATGTGGGCCGGTCGCGGCACCGTTTGGCTTGTACCTGATGCACGTCAGCTATCCGGAACCATTGTTCGAATGAGCGCCACCTAAAGCGGGTTCCAATCCCCGTGGTGTTTGCCATCCTCATCCAAACGTTCAAATCCGTGCGCGCCAAAGAAATCGCGCTGTGCCTGAATAAGGTTCGCAGTGCCGCGCGCCCGCCGCATGCTGTCATACCACGCTAGCGATGCAGACAAAGCAGGCACCGCAACGCCCGACAAAACAGCCGATGCGACGACCTGCCGCAAGCCGCCGATACTATCCTCCAACCGGTTGCGCATCGCGGGCGCAAGGATCAGATGACCGCCCGGTAGGTCATTGCGAAACGCTTGGGCAAATTCGTCCAGCAATGCAGACCTGATGATACATCCCGCGCGCCAAATCTCGGAAATGCGCGCCAGATCGAGGGACCAGTCAAATTCGTCAGACGCCGCCTGCAAAATCCGAAAGCCCTGCGCATGCGCCAGAATGCGGCCCGCCAGCATCGCCTGCGCCATAACATCTGGTGCGGGCAAGCCGGTCTCGCTTGTGCCCGCGGGCAACAAAGGCTCCGCCAACACGCGCACCGCTTTCTCAGACGACCAGCCCCGCGCGCCGACCGCGGCCTCAACCGTACTGGCAGATTGGCCAAGTTTGAGCGCCTCAATCAGGGTCCAGCGACCAGTTCCTTTCTGGCCCGCCTGATCAAGAATTACATCCACTATCGCGGCACCCGTTTTATTGTCCACGCTTTGCAAGGCGGCTGCAGATACGTCGATCAGGTACGAGCTCAGCGGGCCATCTTTCCAGCCCTCGAACACCGCACCAATTTGCTCCGCACTTTGACCGCCCACATCACGCATCATGCCGTAAAGCTCTGCAATCATTTGCATATCTGCGTATTCGATGCCGTTGTGCACCGTCTTGACGAAATGCCCGGCACCATCAGGCCCAAGGTGCGCAACACAAGGATCACCCTCGAATTTGGCGGCGATTGCCTCAACCATCGGGCGCAATTGCTGCCATGAATGCGTGCTGCCGCCCACCATCATCGACGGTCCGCTGCGCGCGCCTTTTTCGCCGCCAGAGACGCCCATGCCAACAAAGTGCAGCCCCGTGTCCTGCATCGCTGCCGACCGTTCCCGCGTCGCGTTGAAATTCGCGTTGCCACCGTCGATGATCGTGTCGCCTTCCTCAAGAAAGGGCGAGACCGCCGCGATCATCTCGTCCATCGGTGCGCCGGACGGGATCATGAACAGGATGCTGCGCGGGCGGGCGATGGCCGCGACGAACGCCTGCAAATCGGCAACGCCAGTCATCATTTCTGACAGCGCACCCGCCTCGGTGACAAACGCGTCGATCCACTCCGCTTCGCGGTTGGACACAGCCACATGAAACCCCTTTTCGGCAAAGTTCAACGCCAGCGCTGAACCCATCGTGCCAAGGCCATAAACACCGATATCTGCGCCAGTTTTTGGGGATGTCATGATCACGTCTCCTGTTGGTCATCTTACAGTGATCCGGGGGGCGCAGAGGCGCAAGTGGTGAAATGCCCCTAGGCATTCGGGGGCGTATGCACTATATTTCGACAGGCAAACACTTTGTTAACAATAAAAAAAGATAGTGGCAGTGTTCTATGATGTATTATTTTAAACGCGCA
>JAFMHE010000102.1:0-5536 GCA_017854675.1 Paracoccaceae bacterium
GGCGGTTCGTCATCCAAAGGGGCGGCGACCTCAACCGGTTTCGCGCCAAGCCCGATGAACGTGGCCTGCGCAACGGACGCGATTCCAACGGCGTCAAACCCGCCTTCCTCAACCATCGCGGCTTCTAGCAATAATTGTTTGTCGAAAAACTGCTGTTCCTTTTTGTTGGGTGGCGTGCCTGTTTTATAGTCGTAGATCAGCGCATCGCCGTATTCGGTTTTGTCGATCCGGTCGGCATATCCGGTGAGGGTAAAGCCGAGATCGGTGAATTTATGCGTGCCTTTTGCCTCGAACGCAGCGGGTTGGGCGTAGGTGCGGCGCTGGACCTCTTGTTCGATGAACCAATCGGCGATCCGTTCAATCCGCGCCAGCCACATGACGCGGGCGGCGGGCCAAGGCGCCTCAACCAACAAGACATCGCGGGCGGTTTGCATCAGGTGATCTTTCGTCAGCAAATGTGGCTCTGATACGGTGGATTTGATGAAACGTTCCATCACCTCGTGCAGGATGATGCCACGCACGGGGGCGTCGGGGGATTGCACCAGCGGATTGATCGCGCGCAGGCCAAGTGTGTGTTTGGCATAGATCGCATAGGGGTCGCGGATCAGCCGTTTGATTTCTGTCACCGACAACGCATGTGGACGTGCGGCCAGCGGCGGGCGTGGCGACGGGCGCGGGGCAGGGTCGGTTCGCGTGACTTGCTCAAGCGCGCGCGTTTGGCCGATCCAGGTGTCACCACGGGCGCGCATCGCATTCCACGCAGCTTTACCTTCGGGCTGTGGCAAGCCGTTCATGAGGTTGCCCAACCGGTTCAACCAGCGTGACGGCACGGTTTCCGCCTCATCCGACCGGATGGCGCGGGTCAGCCAGACTTCTGGCGCGCCAATCGCTTGTTGGTAATCATGCGCCGACAGACCAATCCGGCGTTCGGGCAGCAACAGACCCGCCGCGCTGCGCATCTTGCGGTTCAGCCACGGATCGGGCGGCGGTGCTTCGGGCCACGTGCCATCGTTCAAACCGCCAAGGATCACCAGATCCGCACCCTGAACGCGGGCCTCAAGCGTGCCCCAGATCATCACGTTGGGATGCGGCGCATCCCGGTCGCGGACCTCTCCGGTCGCCAAAATCGCGCCGATCAGGTCGGCATAGTCAGAGGCGTTCATCGCGCTGCCATGCGCCGCCTCTGCGCTTAGCTCATCCATGACTTTGCGCGCTTCCTTGCCTGCGGATTTGTGCCACAACTCGGATGGGTCATCGCCTTGGCTGCCCGCAACAACACGCTGGGCAAGGGCGATGTGATCAGCAACCCAGTCGGTCAGGTGCAGGTCACTGTTGCGTTGGCAATCCGTGAAAGTTGCAGTCAGCCATGTTATCCATTTCAGAAACCCGTCGGGTTTATCCATTTTCGCGGTGATTTTTTGTGCCATCCGCGCCAACCCGGTAGGGTCAGGATATGGCAAGCCGTCGCGCCTGATCTGCGTCTCTAACATTGCGGTAAAGAGCTGATGTTCGTTGCGCCCCGCGCCCGCATGGGTCAACGGATGCTTGAGCAACGTCAGCAATGCCGCCGCATCCAACTGCCTTACAAACAGCGCTGCGATGTGACGCAACAACCGGCCCGGCGGGGACAGTTGCAAAGGTGTGCCGGCGCTGTCGTCCGGCAGAATGTTCCACCGGTCCAATGCGGACGTGACCTGACGGGACAGCATCCGGTCGGGCGTGATCAATGCGGCGGTTTGCCCGTCTGCAACGGCCTTGCGCAGACGCATCGCGATGGCCAGCGCTTCGATCCGGGGGGTTGGTGCCTCAACCAGCGTGATATCCTGGGTCGCCAGATCAAGATCGGTCAGGTTCGGCCCTTCGGTCAGCCACGCATGCGTCACTGGCGCGGGCCGTATGGAGAGCGAGATCAGTTTGTTGCGCGCAGGCGAAGGGGCAGGCGCATCGGCCCAATCCGTCACCGCATTGCGTGGCAGATCCAGCGCCTGCATCAGATGGCGAAAGCGGTATTGCGGATGATCCTCTGACAGCAGTTGTTGGTCCAGTTCGGCCCAGACGGCGGTCGGCATATCGGCATCCAGACCGGGCAGCACCACCGCCCCATTTGGCAGACGCGCTATCGCCTGCATCAACATTGACGTGGTGCCGCGCGATCCGGTCGATCCGGCAAGGATCAGCGGGTTTTGCGGCGGGTTTTCTTGCCAATGTGCGATCAGGCGCAGGATCAACTGGCGTTGGCGCGCCTCTGCGTCCGGCTCAGCTATGGTTTGGCCCAGATAGCTGTGCGCGATATCCAGAAAACGCTGCGCGCGGTCCCAATGCCCCGATTGATCGCTGACATCAAGGTTCAGGATATCTGCAACGCTCACCCCTTCGCCCTGCATTTCGTCGATCAGCGCGGCAAGGCTATCAGACAGCGCATAAAGCGAGGCGCGCGGTGCCAGTTTCGGGTCTGCATCCAGCAGTTTCGAGATCAGTTCAATCAACGCCAGACGCCTGCGCAACGCGGGGGTTGCGGGGGGCAGTGTGATCCCCGGCACCAGCGTATCAAGGTCCATAATCAACCGGATGCGGGGCAGGAAACCGGGCGGCCCTTCGGCGAATAGCTGGGTCAGACGCCGTTCCATGCGGCGGGTGTTCACGATCAGATCGACCCGCGCCATTGCGTCGGGCGGTTGCCCCTGCAGGCGCGTTCGCAAGCCCGCGACAAGGGCGGCAGGAAAATCGACGCCGGGTTGCAGGCCGTAAACTCTTGGGTGGTCGATTGGCTCAAACACTGGCACGCTCCAACATATCCTCGGCCAGTTTGATGCCTTCGGGGTGGCCGACATCGCACCAATTGCCGGGATAGGACAGCCCAAACAGACGGTCCTGCGCCAGCATTATGTTCCAAATAACGTTCAGCGAAAACGCGCGTTCAGTCACCTGCGCCAACAGATCGGTTTTCACAATCTGGATGCCGCCGTAAACGGTGCCGGGGCCCCTGTTGATCTGGCCGGTAGCGCTTAGCGTGAAGTCACCCGTACCGATATGCCCGACAGTCTGTTCTGTCGGCACACAGATCAAAAGCGCATCCATTTTGGCAGGGTCCCATGCGTCAAGCAGCATGGAAACGGGGTTCGGACCGGTCCAGATGGCGTCGGTGTTCATGGTAATCACAGGGCCATCACCCAGCAACGGCAATGCATTGCCCAATCCGCCGCCGGTTTCCAGAATGTCCGGTAATTCAACGACTGTCTCGACGCCTTGCGCACGCAGATGGGCGTCCAGAACGGCTGGTTTATAGTGCAGGTTCGCGGTGATCCGTGTGCATCCTGCACCGCGCGCCAGCCCAAGCGCGTGATCGACCAAAGGTTTCCCCGCGACAGGGATCATCGGTTTCGGCTGATCCTGCGTCAGCGCGCCCATGCGGGTCCCAAACCCCGCGGCGAACATCAGGACGGGGAGGTCGGGCATGCGTCTTTGAGCGTTTGAAGGTAGGCGGGCGTGGGTTCGGGCAAGTCCAGTGTTGCGGCCAAAGGATGCAGTGCGGGATGCGCCAGATTGCGTTGTACATACCCCCAGACGCGGGGGATCAGATCAACATAATTCGGCTTGCCATCGCGTTTGCACAGCCGCGCGAATATTCCTAAAATCGCCAGATTGCGTTGCGCGCCAAGGATCGCATATGCGGTCAGAAACGCGTCACGGTCCAAAGCGGTTTCAGCGAGATAGAGGTCGATCATCTCAGCCTCTATCGTAGGGTCCACATCGCGGCGGGCGTCTTGCAGGATCGACACCAGATCATAGGCGGGGTGGCCCAATAGCGCGTCCTGAAAGTCAAGCTGTCCCACTGCTGCAACGCCATCGCGGTCAGGCAACCACAGCAGGTTCTGGGCGTGGTAATCGCGCAGAATGACGACCTTTTGCACCTGTTCCAGCAGCGCCGCGAGGGGGTGGAATGCGGCACTAAATTGCGTAATAGAGCCTGTTTTGATACTGGGCGCGTACCAGTCAAAGACAAGCGTGTTCATTTTTTCCAGCCATGCGGGGTCACATAAGGGAAGGTCCAGCGCAGGCGCTTTGTGCAGTTGGATCAAGGCCTGCGTTGCAGCGCGGTAGAGCGGGCGTTCACAATCGGTATCTTTTGCCATCAGGTCGGCAAAAAGGTCATCGCCCAGATCCTCGATAACCAGAAAACCCCTGTCCACATCCTGTTCATAGATCAAAGGTGCGCTGAGGCCGATGTCAGTCAGATATGCGGCGATGCGCACGAAGGGGCGGACATCCTCACCCTTGTCTGGGGGCGCGTCCATCGCGATGGCGGTGGTGCCATCTGTGCGTGTCAGGCGCGTATATTTGCGATTGGATGCATCACCCGCAACAAGGACTTGCGCCGCACTTGCCCAGTTTGTTGTGGCCAAAAAGGCCGCCATTTCATCGGAACGGTTCATGTTGTCTGCCAAGCGGTCAGCTTGTCCTTCCATTTGTCATCAGTCCACCGGAGCGTGGCGCGGCGGGCGTTTTCATCCGGGCCGTCTTCCAGATGCAGGTGCAGCGCATTTTCCGGCATAAGCGCACCCAACCGGTCAGGCCATTCCACAAGGCAGATCGCATGATCGAACGCCTCTGTCAGGCCCAATTCTTCGATCTCTTGGGTCGAGGTTAATCTGTAGAGGTCCGCATGCCAAATCTCGCCAATTGGTGTCTCGTAGGTCTGGACCAGCGTGAAGGTGGGTGATGGCACATCTTCGGGTGTTTCCAGCAGTGACTGGATCAGGGCGCGTGCAAAATGCGTCTTGCCTGCGCCGACTTCACCGCTCAGCAGAATAACATCGCCTGCATTCAGTACGCGGGCAAGCGATTGTGCGTGCCGGGTCGTAACCTCGGCGGTGGGAAAGGACAGGGACAGCATTGCGGTATGCTTACTGTCAGCGGCATGCGCTGCAAGCTGAAATGCGGGGCGGCGGACCTATTTCGCCTCTTGGTGAACAGACATGTAGGGGATTTGATACAATGGGTGTGCCTCGCGAAACCGGATCAGCTTGGACCCGGCACCAATGGACCGCAGTTCGCAGACATAGGGGCGGCCATTATTGAGGGTTAGCGCAAGGCTCCAGTCCTTTTGATCCTCGTAGGACATCACAAAACGCTCAATCTCATCGCGGTGGGGCAGGGCGTCGCACCCTGCGCGCCACACGCCGATACAGTCAAAGATCGTGACGTCCGCAAATGCGCTTTCGGGGATCTGTCCCCATAGGCTGCGGTATCTTTCATTGCAGAAGGTCAGCACCCCAGAGCTTGAGAACACCACAAGGCCCTCTTCGACTTGATCCAGCAGGGTCTGGCCCAGCTCCACTTCCTTGCGGAAGTTGCGGGTCAGCGTGATTTCGGCGCTGATATCCTCAATCAGGAATGCGGTTGCGCCATCGGGGTGCGGGCGGCCCTGAACAGCATAGGTGCGCCCGTCTTCCAACGTCCAAGTGTCTTGATAGAGTCCGTCGGCTGCCGCTGTGATCAGTTCGGAAATCGCCTGCCGCCAACTGATGTAGTTTTT
>JAFMHE010000102.1:6064-11580 GCA_017854675.1 Paracoccaceae bacterium
GTGCGTCAGGTCATTTTCGACCAACGTGACCCAGCAAAGCGATCCGCGCCAGTTCATCTCAACCCGGTGGGGTGATTTATGGTCCGTTGCGGTCAATGTCATAGAGCCGATGTCGCCACAGCCGGGGCTTGCAGGCAGGTCGGGGAACCGGGCAAGAAGCCCGTCGCGCAGATCGTCCCAGACGTTAAATCCGGGACTGATGGCCAGCTGGGTCAACGCCCGATGCGTGGCGTGGTGCAAGAACCCGTCGTCAAACAAAAGCGAGAGCGGTTCGGGATCTGCGGTGCCCATCTGCGGTGTTGGAGGCGACCGCCGCAATGGCATGAACAGCGCTGCAAATGTTGTCACGACAACAGCGCATGCGAC
This sequence comes from Paracoccaceae bacterium, assembly GCA_017854675.1. Lineage (GTDB taxonomy): Bacteria > Pseudomonadota > Alphaproteobacteria > Rhodobacterales > Rhodobacteraceae > Sulfitobacter. The sequence continues at coordinate 6,431 of JAFMHE010000102.1, forward strand.
TAAAATGATGTCTGACAGACCAAGCACGCGAACCTCTGGGCAGATTGGTATCTGCGAAGTCTTGGCCCAGAATGGTTAAGGTTGGGTTAATTGCTGCTAGCTGGCAATCTGCTGGTTCTGCGAAAGGGCGCCGCGTCCGGCGGCATCCGGGCTTTCCAGCTTGTCGCGTGGCCAGATGACTTCGACGACGGCACCGGTGTTTCCCGTTGCATCCGGCCCATTGGCGAACCGCAGCACCGCGCCAGACCGCTCAAGCAGTGTTTTTGCGATGAACAGACCCAGCCCCATACCCTCATATGCAGGGCGGCTTTCGTCTTGTGTGGTGCCACCACGGCGGCGCACAAACGGATCACCGATGCGCCCGAACAAATGCGTGGGAAAGCCGGGGCCGTCGTCCATGATGCGCACGGAAATCTGGCTGTCGGACCAGCTATTTTCAACCCAAACGGTTGTATCGGCGAAATCAACGGCGTTCTGCACAAGGTTGCGCAGGCCGTGAATGACCTCGGGCTTGCGCATGATATGGGGCTGGTCCTGCCGGTTGCCTGCGGTTTCGGCTTGATCCAGCAGCACGACTTTACCCCGGTGCATATGCGGTTCCGCCGCTTCGGTAACAACGGCCTCAAGCGGGGCCTGGCGCATGTGCAGATCATCTTTGCCGGCCCGCCCCATATTGCGCAAAATATCGCGGCAGCGGTCCGTCTGATCGCGGATCAATTCTGCGTCTTCTGCCAGTGCGTGCATTTCAGGATGTTCAGACAGATCGCTTAGCAATTCGGTCGAGGCCAGTTTGATCGTGGCCAATGGTGTGCCCAATTCATGCGCGGCGGCGGCAACCACGCCGCCCAGATCGGTCAGTTTCTGTTCACGTGCCAACGCCATTTGCGTCGCTGCCAGCGCGTCACCCATAGAGTGGATTTCAGACGTTACGCGCCGCGAATAGGCGCTGGTGAACAGGATCGCGATGATCAGGGCGGTCCATTCGCCAAACAGGAACAGGCCGGGAATGCGCAGAACCTCACCATCTGCGGCACGCAGGGGCAGGTGATACACCGCCAGCACAGACACCAGAATGATCGCCGTGACGCACAACACAATCGTTGATCGCAGGCTTAGCGCGGTAGCTGATATGGTGACAGGTCCCAACAATAGCAAAACAAAGGGGTTGTTCAGGCCACCGGTCAGAAACAGCAGGAACGCCAGTTGCAGCAGATCAAACAGCACCATGCCAAGGTTCTGGCGTTCTGACAGGCGCTTGTTTTCTGGGAACACAAAGGTGGCGACCAGATTGCCGATCACGGACACGCCCACCGCAAAATAGCACCAACTGAGCTCCAGTTGGAGACCATAGACCACTTGCGCTACGGTTATCGCAACCAATTGCCCGATGATCGCCACCCAGCGCAACACGATCATCGTGCGCAGCCGGATCCAGTTGGCGCGGGTGGGTCTGATGATGGCCTGCGGCATGAACGCACCTTTTGTTTATTCGCAGTTTCGTTGCAAAAGAAGTAGCGTAGGGCAATCGCAAAGCACGATCAAATCTGCGGCGTGGCCCCGTTTGAGGAAAGGATATCCAAATGAACCGAATGATAGCCATCGCCGGGGTCTGTTTTGCAGCGGTTTTTCTGTTGGTGACGGTCTGGATTACCATGCCATCCGGCGATGATGATAAATTTGCGCAATGCCGGTCCTCTACTGTTGCGGGTGATCTGGGTGGGCCATTTGAACTGGTGAATGCTGCGGGTGAGACCGTGACAGACGCGGATGTGATAACCGAACCGACGTTGATCTATTTTGGATACACATATTGCCCGGACGTTTGCCCGTTGGATGTGGATCGCAACGCCAGTGCGATTGAACTGCTAGAGGCGCGCGGGAAAAGCGTGACGCCGGTGTTCATTTCCATCGACCCCCAGCGGGACACACCCGAAGTTGTGGGTGATTTTGCCGATGCGATGCACCCCAAGATGATCGGCCTGACCGGATCTGATGCACAGATCAAAGCAGCAAGCCAAGCCTACCGCACCTATTACAGCGCGCACCCGGCAGTGGATGATGAATACCTCGTGGATCATTCGACATTCAGCTATCTGGTGATGCCGGAAACAGGCTTTGTCGAATATTTCCGACGGGAATTGGGACCTGAAGAATTGGCGGACAAAATAGGTTGTTTTGTTGATCAGCTTTGACCGTTTGACGAAATGGTAAAATGACCCATATCCTGTAGTGGAAACAAAATGATATGGGCCAAAGGAAATGACACCAGACACCGCCAATCTAGGCCCTGACAAATCGCTCTTGTTGTTGGACGACGATGAACCGTTCCTGCGCCGTTTGGCCAAGGCGATGGAAAAGCGTGGGTTCGAGGTTGAGACGGCTGACAGTGTCGCTGCTGGCAGCGCCATCGCGACGGCTCGTCCGCCTGCCTATGCTGTGATTGATCTGCGCTTGGGCGATGGTAACGGTCTCGACGTGGTCGAAATTCTGCGCGAAAAACGCGAAGATGCGCGTGTTGTTGTGTTGACCGGATATGGTGCGATTGCGACCGCTGTTGCCGCCGTGAAAATCGGCGCAACGGACTACCTATCGAAACCGGCTGACGCCAATGACATCACCAATGCCTTGCTGGCAACCGGTGATGACATGCCGCCCCCGCCCGAGAACCCGATGAGCGCAGACCGCGTGCGGTGGGAACATATCCAGCGGGTGTATGAGTTGTGCGACCGCAATGTCTCTGAGACCGCGCGCCGTCTGAACATGCACCGGCGGACCTTGCAACGGATACTGGCGAAACGGTCGCCGCGCTAAAGGTCGTAGCGTTTTAGCTGTTTCGTGACGATGCTGCCATCAGCGAGTTTATAGCCCTCAATCTTGCGATAGTCCTGAAAGCCACGGCTTTGGTAATAGATCAGCCCGCCTTCGTTATCCGCGCGGATATTGGCGTTGATCCAACGGTATCCCAGCGCTTTGGCCGCCTTGCGCGTTGCATCAAACAGGGCTGATCCGATGCCAAGACCGGTTTGTCCGATCTGTACAAATGTCGCGATTTCGGCGGCTTCATCCGGCAGATAATCAGCGGGTTCTATCCACTGGAAACCGACGATTTTCTCAGCCTCGTTCACTGCGACGTGCCACGCGTTTCGTGTTGATGTTGGGTTCATCCATTCGGCGATATCAGTACCACTGACCGGGCGGGTCAACGCGGTTGTCCCCCCTTGGGCGATAATCTCGTTCAACAGACGCGCCATGTCGTCGGTATCAAGGCGGATGGGTTTGCGAACGCTGATCATGTTAACTGCTCCAACAGGCTATCAAAATGCGCGGTAAAGGCGTTTCGGGTCTCAACCGGGGGACGCAAGACGATTGTCAGCCCGTCGATGATGTCAGGGTCTGGTTTGCCGAAAAACTTGCTGGCCTCCACTTCCGAAAAGCCGGCAATCTGGGTAGCTTCCATCCATGCGCTGATGCGGTCGGCTTTCTTGATCTGTTTCTTGACGGTGGTGGGGATGCCGGCAGGCAGGCCAAAGCGGATGTGGATTGCTGCGGTCAGCCGGTCATCCAGCGCGCCGTATCCCGGCCCCACGGCTGATTTTACCGGCGAAATCATATCCCCGATCACATATTCTGGCGCGTCGTGCAGCAGTGCGGCAAGCCGCCATTTGACCGGCGCTTGCGGGACCATCCGACCATAAAGCGTCTCAACCAGCAGCGAATGTTCCGCGACCGAATAGGCGTAATCGCCAGCGGTCTGCCCGTTCCAACGCGCCACAAAGGCGAGACCGTGTGCGATGTCTTCAATCTCAATATCGACGGGGGTTGGATCCAACAGATCAAGCCTGCGCCCCGACAACATCCGCTGCCATGCTCTGGGTTGTTGGGCCATGCCATGTCCTTTTGCGGCTGGGAACGAAATCGGAACCTTTCGGCGATATCCCCGTTAATGCAACGAAGGAGCCGATCATGAAACCCGTATTTTCGATGCTTGTAACCGCTTTGACGTTAACCGTTGTGACACCCGCATCCGCAGATCAGGTCTGCATGCCATATTATGAGATGAGGGCAGCATTGATTGACTGGTACGGCGAACGCCACAAGGGCCCTGTGACAAACGTGAATGAACAGCTTTGGGTTTCTGATGTCTCAGGCACGTGGACGCTGGTCAAAACGCTGTCTGATGGAAATGCATGCGTTCTGGCGCAAGGTGATGATTGGATGGGCGGTTTGGACACAGATCAGATTGTTGCCGCGCTTGAATAATAAGGTCATTTTAGGGCGTTGCGGTCTTTGATTGAGAATGGTGGCCGGTAGTGGTATGGCCCACTCAATTATAGAAAATTGAGGTGCCCCATGGCAAACGACTACATTGTAAAAGACATTGCTCTTGCCGCCTTTGGCCGCAAGGAACTGGACATTGCGGAAACCGAAATGCCGGGCCTGATGGCGCTGCGTTCAGAATACGGTGAAGCGCAGCCCTTGAAGGGCGCGCGCATTGTCGGGTCACTGCACATGACCATTCAGACCGCGTGTCTGATCGAAACGCTGGTCGCATTGGGTGCTGATGTACGCTGGGCGTCGTGCAACATTTTCTCGACCCAAGATCACGCCGCGGCCGTGATTGCCGAAGCTGGCGTGCCTGTGTTCGCGATCAAGGGCCAGACCCTGACAGAGCATTGGGATTACCTCGACAAGTCCTTTATGTTCGAGGACGGTCCGAACCTGATCCTTGACGATGGTGGCGACGCGACTTTGTACATCCTGCTGGGCGCACGTGCCGAAGCGGGCGAAGAGATCATCGCGGTGCCAACGTCCGAGGAAGAAGAAGCGATCAAAGTGCAGATCAAGAAGCGTATGGCAGCCAGCCCCGGTTGGTTCACCAAGATGCGCGACCAGATCAAAGGCGTATCCGAAGAGACGACGACAGGCGTTCACCGTCTGTATGAACTGGTCAAGCAAGGCCAACTGCCATTCCCTGCGATCAATGTGAACGACTCTGTGACCAAGTCGAAGTTCGACAACAAATACGGCTGTAAGGAATCGCTGGTTGACGGCATTCGCCGCGCGACCGACACGATGATGGCCGGTAAGGTTGCGGTTGTCATGGGCTACGGCGATGTCGGCAAGGGTTCTGCCGCGTCATTGGCCGGTGC
>JAFMHE010000103.1 GCA_017854675.1 Paracoccaceae bacterium
GAATTCGACGCAATGCTCAACGCAGCCAAAGGCGAGCTGGACCTTGCCAAGCGCAAGGCAATCTACTCCGAAATGGGCACAATGCTGCGCGATGAGGGCGGCGTGATCCTGCCAATGTTCAACGACTTCGTTTCTGGTGTGTCCAACAACATCGGCGGCTACGTCAACGACCCGAACGGTCCTGTGATGAACAACAAATCACACATCGCATGCTGGTTGAAGGACGCGTAAGCGTCTAGATATCATGCACCCTATCTTAAAACTGATAACCCAGCGCGTGGCGCTGGGTTTGATGCTCCTTTTCGCAGCATCCATCCTTATTTTTGGTGGCACAATGATGCTGCCCGGCGACGTGGCCCAGCAAATCCTTGGCCAGTCAGCGACCCCCGTAGCCCTTGAAAACCTGCGTGCAGAGTTGGGTTTGAACGATCCGCCCGTCACCCGCTATTTCCAATGGTTAGGCGGCTTTCTAACGGGCGATCTGGGCACTGCCCTGACCAATGGCCGCGACATCGCCGAAAGCCTTGGGTTCCGCCTGCGCAATACGCTTTTCCTCGCCTTCTGGGCGGCCGTCATCTCGGTCCCGCTGGCGATATTCCTGGGCCTCTTGGCCGTCCGTTACAAAGACCGCATTCCCGACAAGGTGATCTCTGCGGTCACGCTCACCACTATTTCGATCCCGGAATTCATGATCGGCTATATCCTGATCTATTGGGTCTCGATCAAAGCTGGCTGGTTTTCGTCGGTCGCCATCATCAACGACAGCATGTCCTTGGGCGAAAAGCTGAACGCGATTGCGATCCCCGTCATGGTGCTGACCCTTGTGGTTCTTGCACACATGATGCGGATGACCCGCGCGGCCATTCTGAACGTGATGCAATCGGCCTATATCGAAACGGCTGAGCTGAAAGGCATGGGCATGTTGCCTATCATCGCCAAACACGCCTTTCCCAACGCCATTGCCCCCATCGTGAACGTGGTGATGATCAACCTCGCCTACCTTGTTGTTGGTGTGGTCGTGGTCGAGGTCGTCTTTGCCTATCCCGGCATGGGGCAATATCTGGTGGACCATGTGGCCAAACGCGACGTGCCTGTGGTGCAAGCCTGCGGTCTGATCTTCGCCGCGGTCTACATCGGTTTGAACCTGATTGCTGACATTGTGTCCATTTTGGCCAACCCGCGTCTGAGGCATCCAAAATGAAAAACATCCCCATCTCCGCCATGATCGGCCTGTTTTTCACCGGATTGTACTTCCTGATGGCCCTCTTCGCGCCGCTTATCGCGCCTTATGGCATGGCCGAAGTCGTCGGTGACGTCTGGGAGCCCTCCTCTAGCGAGTTCCTGCTGGGTACAGACAGCATTGGCCGTGATCTGCTGACACGCCTTATTTACGGGGGCCGCACCACGATCTTTATCGCGACGATGGCGACGATCCTCAGCTTCACATTAGGCTCTATCCTTGGTTTCTTCGCAGCCGTTTCGGGTGGTTGGGTGGATCAGGTCATCAGCCGGTTTGTCGATCTGATCATGTCGATCCCGTCGCTGATCTTTGCCCTCGTGGTCCTGTCGGTCATGCCCACGACCACAACCATCCTGATCCTGCTGATGGGCCTTTTGGATTCCACCCGCGTGTTCCGCTTGGCCCGCGCGGTTGCGGTGGACATCACAGTAATGGACTACGTTGAAGCCGCCCGCCTGCGTGGCGAGAAAATCGGCTGGATCATTTTTCGCGAAACCCTGCCCAATGCGCTGTCACCGCTGGTGGCCGAAATGGGCCTGCGCTTTATCTTTGCGGTTCTGTTCATTTCGACCCTGTCATTCCTTGGCCTTGGCGTACAGCCCCCGCTGGCGGATTGGGGCGGCATCGTGAAAGAGAACAAAGAAGGCATCAACTACGGCATCCAAGCGGCGCTTTATCCCGCCTACGCCATCGCCACTCTTTGCATCTCGATCAATCTGGTTGCCGACTGGATCTTGAACCGCACCACATCGCTCAAAGGAGGTCGCGGATGACCGAACCACTCCTAAAGGTACGCGGCCTCAAAATCGGCGCCCGCATCTACCCTCCGGGCGAACGCCCGCGCGATATTGCCATCGTCCATGGGGTCGATTTCGACCTTGAAGCGGGCAAAGTCCTTGGCCTGATCGGGGAATCCGGTGCCGGCAAATCCACCATCGGTCTGGCCTCTATGGCATACGGGCGCGGCGGCGTGGAACTGACAGGCGGCGAGGTCTGGGTCAACGGACGCGACACCTTGAAATCCGGCATGCGCGATGTCCGCTCATTGCGCGGTGGTGAAGTCACCTATGTTTCCCAATCTGCGGCCGCTTCTTTCAACCCGGCCAAAAAAATCATGGAGCAGGTGACCGAAGCCGCGATCCTGCACAAGAAATTCACCAAGAAAGAAGCTGAAGAGCGCGCCATTCTCCTGTTTGACAAGCTCGGCCTGCCCGACCCTGAAAACATCGGCCAACGCTACCCGCACCAAGTCTCGGGTGGCCAGCTACAACGCTGTATGACGGCCCTCGCACTGTGCCCCGAACCCGATCTGGTGGTGTTTGACGAACCCACAACCGCGCTCGACGTGACCACTCAAATCGACGTGCTGGCCGCGATCAAGGAAGCGATCCGCGACACGGGCGTTGCAGCCCTTTATATTACGCATGATCTGGCTGTAGTGGCGCAAGTCAGCGACCACATCATGGTGCTGCAACAGGGCGCGATGGTCGAATACGGCACCACCGACCAGATCATCAACAACCCGCAAGAAGAATACACCCAAGCGCTCGTTTCCGTGCGTTCGATCAAGCATATCGAGAAAGAGCCGACCGACACGCCGTTGTTGCGCGTCGAACACATCACCGCCCGCTACAAAGGCACCAATTTCGATGTGCTCAAGGACGTGAACGTGGAATTGCATCCGGGTCAGACCCTTGCCATCGTTGGCGAATCCGGCTCCGGTAAATCCACCCTTGCGCGCGTCATAACCAGTCTTTTGCCGCCATCCGAGGGCACGATCACCTTTGATGGACGTGTTTTGTCGCCTGATCTGGCCACACGCCCGCTAGAGGATCTGCGCGAGTTGCAGATGATCTACCAGATGGCCGATACCGCCATGAACCCGCGCCAAACTGTGGGCACGATCATTGGCAGACCCTTGGAGTTCTACTTTGGCCTCAAAGGCAAAGCCAAACAAAAGCGTATTCAGGAACTATTGGACGAGATTGAACTGGGCGACGGTTTTCAGGACCGGTATCCCGCCGAACTGTCGGGTGGTCAGAAACAGCGTGTCTGTATCGCGCGCGCGTTGGCGGCCAAGCCCAAGCTGATCATCTGTGATGAGGTGACTTCGGCGCTCGACCCGCTGGTTGCCGATGGCATCTTGAAACTGCTCTTGAAGCTGCAAAAAGTCGAAGACGTTTCCTATCTGTTCATCACCCACGATCTCGCGACGGTCAAAGCCATCGCAGACAGCATAGCGGTGATGTTTCAGGGCGAGGTGGTGCGCTACGGGCCAAAATCAAGGGTGCTCTCGCCCCCCTTTGATGATTACACTGATCTTTTGCTCAGCTCGGTGCCGGAAATGAAACTTGGTTGGCTCGAAGACGTGTTGGCGAACCGCAAAATGGAAAGTGCGGGCAACTAGGGTGTTAGACGCGGACCTTTTGCCGGGTCCGCGATGCTCAGTATTTCGAGTGATCCCGCACGAGGTTGGCACAAGGCAAGAAAGAACCCCAAATTGCATTTGAAGCGTACGGTTCTACTTTAGATACTTGCTGATGCGAAGAGTTAAGGTATCGTTAACAGACGCACATTTGCTCAACTGTAATTTGGATACCGAAATGCTTCGATTGGTTCTCAGCGCATTAACTGCGATGTCATTTGCGCATCCGCTTTCTGCAAGTCAGCCGACTGGTTTCTCACCAAAGATGGATGCCATTTCGCACGGTGGAGGATGCCGCAAAAGCTCTCCTGCCGGGCAATGCTGCCACATGGACAACAAGGCGGGACGCGTCCATTGTCATTAAAAAAAAGCTGATCCGACCTTTAGAAACATTCCCGAATTCCATGTCAAAGCCATCCAAAAGCATCGCTCTATTCGGCGCAACCGGTACTGCGGGGCGCGGTACGGCGCGCGCTTTGCGGGATGCGGGCCACAGCGTTACAGCCTATGGCCGCAGCGATCCAAAGATCACCGGCGTCGCTTTCATACCCACCGATCTGGATAGCGTTACACTGCCCGCCCATGATGCGGTCGCTTCCTGTATTGCGTCGCGCACCGGTGCACCCGCAGATGCGTGGCGCATTGACCATGACGCGAACCTCGCGATCCTGAACGCTGCAAAGCGCGCTGGCATCCCCCACTTTATCCTGTTGTCTGCGATCTGTGTCCAGAAACCTTTATTGGCCTTCCAACACGCCAAACTCGCGTTCGAGGACGCGCTCAAGTCATCCGGCCTGACCTATTCCATCGTCCGCCCCACCGCGTTTTTCAAATCGCTCTCTGGTCAGCTTGACCGGCTCAAACGTGGCAAACCATATCTGATGTTCGGCGACGGCGCGTTGACGGCTTGCAAGCCGATCAGTGACGATGATCTTGGGCGTTTTATCGCGTCCTGCCTTGACCTGCCGAAACATCAAAACGCCGTTCTGCCCATCGGCGGTCCCGGCCCGGCACTGACCCCGCATCAGATGGGTCAGGCCCTCTTTCAAGCGCTGGACCTGCCCCCGAAATACCGCGCCGTTTCCCCGCGTGTCATTGCCACGATCGCCGGCGGACTTGCGCTGGCAGGCAGGCTTAGCCCCAAGATGGCAGCCAAAGCCGATCTTGCCCGCATCGGTCACTACTATGCCACCGAATCCATGCTGCATTGGGACGCCGCACAAAACCGCTATGACGCCGATGCGACCCCTGAATTCGGGTCCGATACCCTGTTTGATCACTACCGCGCGCTGGCTGCCGGCGAAGCGATCCAGGACCGCGGCGATCACGCCGTTTTCTAGGCGTTCAACCCGCCAAATCACATACTTGCCGTTGCACGTCCGCCTTCAATCTGGCTCAATATACGCACCCGAAAAGGAGCGCCTCGATGGACAACAAACTACTTCTGATCATCCTAGACGGTGTGCCCTACCGCAACTTTCGCCGCCTCTTTGGCAACCTCGAAGGCTGGGTTGATTCCGGTCACGCCCGCGTCTGGAAATCCCGCGCTGTGCTGCCCTCGATCTCTGCGTCTTGCTACGCCTCTATTCACACCGGCGTCGCCCCTGCGGTTCATGGCTGCACCGGGAATGGCAATGTGTTCCGCCTGAAAGAAAAGGACGTTTTCGCCCAAGTCCGCGCGGCGGGTGGCGTTACGGGTGCGGTCGCGCATTCCTTCTGGTCAGAGTTCTTCAACCGCCATCCCTTTGATTACGTTCGAGATATCGAATACGATGAGCCTGCCAGCGATACCATAAACCATGGCCGTTTCCACACGATGACCGGCTATGGCCAGATCAACCAGATGACGCCATCCGACGTTGATCTATTCGCCACACTGACAAACCTGTGCCTGCGTTTCGGGTTGAATTACGGCATGCTGCACACCTGCACACTCGACAGCATGGGCCACCGGTTTTTTCACGATTGTCAGGAAATGGACCACGCCTGCGCCGTCATGGATGAAATGCTCGCCCCCTTCATCGGCAAATGGATGGAGGCGGGCTATGAGATCATCGTCACCGCCGATCACGGACAGGACGAACGCGGCCACCACGGCGGGCGCGGGGCGCTGCAACAAGAAAGCGCATTGTACTACTTCGGCCCCGCTGAAGGACCGCCCGAAGAAACATTGATCGACCAGTTACAACTGGCGCCCACGATCCTGGCCCGCCTTGGCGCGCCTGTTGCGGCCACGATGAAAGCAAAGAGCTTTCTAACGTAGGGTGCGCATTTATCGCGCACCGTTTCTGACCCGAAATCGATCTGCAAAGGTGCGCGGAGTTTACAGGTGAGTAATAACCAAAGGTGCGCGATAAATGCGCACCCTACGGGTAAGGCCATTCGCGACGGCCCAAGGCCGCCACTCCATCAACCACCCGGTCAAAGAAAACCGCAGCCCGCGCCGACATATTCCGCGCGCGCAGACAGGCGTGCACCATGCCTGCCTCATTGAACCAAACGGCCTGCCCGCCAGCGCCAAGCAGCGCATCGCGGTACGCACCACCATCACTGGACAAGGGATCACACGCAGCCGTTACCAATACCGTTGGCGGCAGACCCGAAAAGTCACTATCATGCAAAGGCGCGTAGCGCGGATCACCCTTGGGCGGCGGCGCACCGCCAGTCCTGACGGTCTGGTAGAACTGCATGTCCTTCACGGTCAATTGCGGCGCATTTGCATGCTCGACATAAGACCCTTTCGTCCAGTCGCCGCCCAGTCCGGGATAGATCAACACCTGCCCCGCAATGCGCGCCTCATCGACACGCCCCCGCGCGTAATGCGCGACGGCCGCGGCCAGATTGCCGCCCGCACTGTCACCACACAGAACCAAAGGCCCTGCGCATCCTGCGGCAACCGCCTCGAATGCGTCCCACGCATCCTGAAAACAGCCCGGAAAAACAGTCTCGGGTGCCAAACGGTAGTCCACAGAAACAACGCGGTAGCCGGTGCGCGCGCATATCTCGGCGCAGATGTCATCGTGACTATCCAAGCCACCAACGACAAAGCCCCCGCCATGATAATAGACAACAGTAACAGGACTGTCGCCGCTAACATATGTGCGGCATGACACCCCACCATAGGGACGGTCCTCCACCGCCACACCCACGGGGCGTGGCTGGTGGAAAATCCGACACATGTCGTCATAGACGCGGCGCTGGCCTTCGATGCTCATCTCTACCGCGTCGGGGGGATAGGCTGCATCCAGTTTGGCGATATAGGCCCATGTTTCCGCGTCGATCAGGCGGGTGTAGTCAGGTCCGCTCACGCTTTCTCCCATGGCCGGGTAAAGCTGCCCAATGTGCTTTCCACATCCGCGTCAGAGGTGCCGTTCATCTCGACATGGGCGATCAACCCGCGCTTTTTGTCATCACTGACAGACGCCACACGCGCCGCATGGCCCGCAGTCTTTAGCGCGCCATCATAGATGCGAATGATCGCATCCTTACGCAGGTCCGGCTTAAAGATTTTGCCGACAGCCGTCTTGGGCAATTCATTCATGATCCTGATATGCTTGGGATGCGCTGCGCGCTCCTGAACATTCGCTTTGCAGAATTCCAACAGTTCTTCTTCGGTGACGCTTGCGCCTTCTACCAGCTCAACGAACGCGCAAGGCACCTCGCCTGCATGGGCATCGGGCTGGCCGATCGCACCGGCAAAACTGACCGCCGGATGTCCCAACAGCGCTTCTTCGATCTCGGCAGGATCAATGTTGTGGCCCCCGCGGATAATCAGATCCTTGGACCGGCCCGTGATCCACAAATAACCATCCGCATCAACACGGCCAAGATCGCCTGTGCGCAGGTATTTTCCATCATAATAAAGACCGATGTTCTTTTCTGCTTCGGTATAGGTGTTGTTCACATAGACACCGGGGTTCGACACGCAAATCTCGCCAATCTCGTCAACACCAGCGACAACGTCACCCTCGGCCGATCCTTTGACAATCTTGATATCCGTGTACGGGAACGGAATCCCGATAGAGCCGACCTTCTTGACACCGTCCACCGGGTTGCCCGACACAAGGCAGGTCGCCTCGGTCATGCCATACCCTTCGACAATGGCCATGCCTGTGGTTTCTTCAAACCGGCGGAACAGCTCCAGCGGCAGCGGCGCTGATCCGGAAAAAGCCGTTTTGACAGATGAAATATCCGCATCCACAGGCCGTTGCATCGTCGCGGCAAGCGCCGTTGGCACCGATACGACAAACGTGACCTTGTAGCGTTCCACCAGCTTCCAGATGTTGTCAAACACACCTTCACCCCGGTAGCCCTGCGGCGTCGGGAACACCACATGCGCACCAGAGGCAACCGCCCCCATCAGCATCACCTGACAGGCCATGACGTGGAACAGCGGCAAGGGACACAGCATCACATCATCGGCGGACAACAACGTGGTGGCCCCGACCCAACCATTATAAATCGCACCCGAATACAAATGCTGTGCCACCTTGGGCATGCCCGTCGTACCACCGGTGTGAAAATAGAACGCGACGCGGTCTTCCTGCACGTCCTCAAAGGTCAGCGTGGTGGGCTGCTTGTTCATCTCGGCGTTGAAATTCAGGAACTTTGCCTGATTTCCCACCATCCCCTTGGGCCGGATGAACGGCACGATCCATGACTTTGGCGGCGCCAGGTAACGCACCATGTCGACCTCAAGAACCGTGTGCACGCCCGGCGCCATCTTGACCGCCTTGGCGGTTTTCTCGGCCACATCCGTCTTTGGAAAGGGGCGCAAGGTGACGACCACAGAAGCCCCGGTCTCGCGCAAAATCGCTGCGATCTGCTCGGGTTCCATCAACGGGTTGATCGGCTGTGCAATCCCCGCGACGGCCCCGCCCAAAAGCGTCAAAACAGTCTCGTTGGTGTTAGGCAGTACGTAAGCAACAACATCCTTGGGACCAATGCCAAGGCCACGCAACATGTTGGCCGTTTGGGCCACCTTGGCGTGCATCTGGGACCATGTAAAAGTCTCGACCTTGTCTTTCGGGCCGGACAGTATCTGGAAACTGATCGCTTTGTGGTTCGGAAATTTCTTGGCTGTCTCGGTCAATTGACCAAAAAGCGTAACTGGCACGTTGCGGTCTGCCCAAGGCATTTCATTCGTGATGGCGTCGCGGTCTGCGATCCCGGCGTATGGCATAGTTTATCCTCCCCTTAACGCCGGTTTTCCGGCTTATTTTCGCGTTAGCGGATAAGATGGGGGTAAACACCCGTTTGCGCAAGCTTTGTCCACGTCAAAGACGCTGCGTCAAGCAATGGGCCCCGCGGAATGCAAAAGAGCGCCGGTTTGCACCCGCGCCCTTCTTTCTTTTTGGCCTTAAATATTTCGGAGGTCTGGAGGCAGAGCCTCCAGTCTGTCCCCGATGCAACCCCTTACTTCGGGGGGATGCGCAGTACCTGACCGGGGTAAATCTTGTCGGGATCACTCAGCATCGGTTTGTTGGCCTCAAAAATCTCGGTATAACGCGCGCCGTTCCCCAGCGCTTTGGTCGCAACAGCCCAAAGTGTGTCGCCCTTTGCGACAGTGTGGAACGTCGGCTCGCCCTCGCCGCCGGTGATCTCGTCCGCAACCGACGCCACGCCTTCGACGTTGCCCACGGCAAGAATGACTTTTTCTTTCATTTCCTGGCTGACGGCCTTGCCGCTCACCTTGACCTGATCGCCCTCTACAGTGATCTCTAGGCCTTCCGCATCCAGACCCAGGTCCTTCAACTCGTCCTGCAACGCGGCGCCGGATACTTCTGCATCATCATCGCCGCCAAAGACTTTCTTGCCGGCACCTTTTACGAAACTCCACAAACCCATTTGGTTCTCCCCTGCTTGGTTGTTCGCCATGACTATCGACGCGCCACACCCAAAACAAAAGGGGAATTACGCTGCCTGCGCCCCATCGGTGAATTGCAAACGCGCCAGACGCGCATAAAGCCCGCCTTTGGCTACCAGCTCATCATGGGTGCCAGTCGCTACAATCCGGCCCGCCTCCAGCACGACAATGCGGTCGGCCTTTTTCACAGTTGCCAACCGGTGCGCGATGATCAGCGTGGTGCGGTCCGCGCTCAGCAGATCAACCGCATCCTGCACCGCGCGTTCGCTTTCCGCATCCAGCGCGCTGGTCGCCTCGTCCAGCAGCAGAACCGGTGCGTCACGCAAGATCGCGCGCGCAATGGCGATGCGCTGTTTCTGACCACCCGACAACATCACACCGCGTTCGCCCAGATAGCTGTCATAGCCTTCTGGCAGTGCTGCGATAAAGTCATGCGCCGCGGCGGCTTGGGCGGCAGCCATCACTTCGGTCTCGGTCGCATCGGGCCTGCCAAAGCGGATGTTCTCGAACGCGCTGGTGGCAAATATCACCGGGTCTTGGGGCACCAAGGCAATGGCACGACGAAAACTGTCGCGGCTCATCTCGCGCAAGTCGATCCCGTCAAACGTAATCCGCCCCGCAGATGGATCATAAAACCGCAAAATCATCTGGATGATCGTCGTCTTGCCCGCCCCTGAAGGGCCGACAAAGGCAACAGTCTCACCGGGTTTGATCCGCAGATCGACACCGTCCAAGGCCGCCACATCGGGCCGCGCAGGGTAGGAAAAATGCACACCCTCAAACGCAATCTCGCCTGTGACGATTGCGGGCAAGGTGCGTGGCCCATCGGGATCTTGCACGGCATCTTCGGTCTGTAACAATTCCACCAGCCGTTCTGTGGCACCCGCTGCGCGCTGCACCTCGCCCCAAATTTCTGACAGGGCCGCAACCGCGCCCGCCACCATCACCGCATAGATCACGAACTGAACCAATGCGCCGACGGTCATGTCGCCCATGCGCACATCCCGCGCACCGACCCAGAGCACCCCCAGAATGCCCGCAAAAACAAGGAAAATAACAATCACTGTCATCGCCGCCCGCGTTTTGATCCGCAACCGCGCCGCGTCATACGAACTTTCGGTCATCGCCGCGAACTGGCCCCGGCTGGCATTCTCATGGGTAAAGGCCTGTACCGTTTGCACCGACGACAAGCTTTCGGATGCATTGCCCGATGATGCCGCAATCCAGTCCTGATTTTCACGGCTGATCACCCGCAACCGCCGACCCAAAGTCAGGATCGGGATGATCACCGCAGGCACGATCAGCAACACCAACCCCGTCAGCTTGGCCGAGGTCAGCAGCATCAGCGCCAGCCCCCCGACAAAAATCAAAATATTGCGCAGCGCGATGGAGACTGAGGAGCCGATGACCGACAAAAGCAGCGTCGTATCTGTGGTGATCCGGCTCAAGACTTCGCCCGTCATGACCCGTTCATAAAACGCGGGGCTCATGCCGATCACACGGTCGAACACATCCTTGCGGATGTCGGCCACAACCCTTTCGCCCAACATCGTCACCAGCGCATAGCGCAGCCCTGTGCCAACAGCCAAAAGCGCCGCGACGATCAGTGCCGCACCAAAATACTGGTCCAGCAATTGCGGGTCATTGCCACCAAAGCTGTCGACCACACGGCGCACCGCCAATGGCAGCGTCAAAGAGATCACCGCCGTCGCCACCAATGCAACGATCGCACCGGCCACCAGCAGCAGATAGGGCTTCATAAACGGCGCGAGTGCGCGCAATATACCGATCTGGCGTGATTTCTCTCGCTCTTCGGTGGCGGTTGGTGCGGGTTGCGGTGCGCGGGCCATAAAACGTCCTTACTGGTCGTTTGCCGTGATGGCCCGATAGGCCGCTGGGGTCAAGCCGTGGCAATGTCACATCCGAAAATTCGTCAGCAAAGGATGTGGAGCGGGCGGAGGGAATCGAACCCTCATCTTCAGTTTGGAAA
>JAFMHE010000104.1 GCA_017854675.1 Paracoccaceae bacterium
TAGATGAAATAGAACGGGCCGAGCAGGATCAGGGCAGTGCGTTTGATCCAGCGGACCGGGGCGGGGTCGATCGCGCCTGTGGCGGTGTCGGGGGAGGTGTTATCCATGGGTCCTGACGCAGTTTGCCGACCCGAGGGACGAAGTGCCTTGGCCTTCATCTGCAAGAGGTGCCGGGGCCAACGCGGCGGTTATCCGCGAATTCAGGAATGACTACAATCGCAAAGCATGACGTTAGGGCAGGATGTGGCCAATTCTCGCACCGCGCTGCGTCAGGCGGGCGCTTGTGCGGGCCAGCTGGATTGGGCAACAGCGCCATTATCGGTAAAGACGATGCGCTTGCCGTTGGCAATTTCTTTGCTGAACATCGACATGATGATGCGCTGGGCATCCTCGCGTCCGGCAGCCGCAAAACGTGACGGTGATCTGATCTGGAGGTTATTGTCAAAACCGCGCGCCGCATGCGCCCAGATCATCGGGTGTAATTCGGTCAGGTGGTCGCGCACAATCCACGCGGCACAATCGGCGATGCGGGCGCGGTTCATATCCGCGATGTCATTGCCGGAATAGGTCTGACCAACGGCATTGGCGCAATACGCCGCCAGCAGATTCACGGTATAAGGTTCAGGGCAGCGTTCGATGATATCGCGCACGCCATCGGTGAAAAAGCTGATGTCCAGATTGGCGCAGGCTTGGTCATCGCAGGTGATGGCGTCAAACTGGACCCAGGTGTATCCGCCGGCGCCCCATGTATCTTGGGTGCGGGCCGCTGTGCGCCGGGCTTCGAGTTCGAGAGTTTGGTAGGTCCCGTACCACCGCGGCAGGAGATGGTTGCCCAGCGCACGCATAGGTCTTGGACTGATGGGATTGAGGTCGATCAGCTTTTCATAAAGATCGGCGACGCGGCGCTCTGTCCCTTTGGAGTTGCCCAAGAGTGCGCAAAAGGTCGAGGCGACCAATGGCAGATTGCGATCAGCCTGAGAAATACGCGCCATGATGCTGCGGGCGCGGTCGAAATGCGCGCTGAAGGCCGCGCGGTTGGTTTCGGGGACTTCGGTGTCCCAGCCGTTGCCGCGCCACGACCATGCAATGTCCATATAAGCCTGTGCGATAATCGTGGCGATGATGGCGTCGGACTTGTGTTCGGCCAGCACATGTTCAAGTGCTTCGATGCCTGAAAGCAGGGGGGCGCTGCTGTCGGGTTTGCCGCCAAGCAGCGCGTGTTCGGCAGCCAGCACCACATCCGAACGACTGCCATAGGCAAGCAGGTCGCTGACGGCCATGCAGCCGGGCGTCAAGGCGCGCGCAATATCGGCGGCGCGGATTTCTTGGGACAGTTCGGTCCACATTTCCTGCCGGGCAAGAAACTGGCCCCGCATGATATGGGTATCGCGTATCTTGTCTTCGGCGGTTGGGTCCGGACACAGGATGCTGAGCGTGTCGGGGTCGAGTTTCTTGGCCTGAGCGGGTTTGCGGCGCATCAATAGAATTGGCGCATCATACTCTGCAGGTGACACCGCGGACTTGCGGGTCAGATACTGCGCAAGCGGGCTTACGTGATCCTGCAAAAAGTTTGTTAAAAGGCGCATGAAATCTTCCATGGGTTACGTTTGTTTGAGTAAATATCCCGCTTTATTGAGGCGCAAGGATGGCGCATATGCGAAGACTTCGCGAAGTCTGCGCACTTTCTGGTTGTGGGTATTGGGGGGTATTGTCACCGGATTGGCGACAGCCGGTGCCAGTGGCTGTGGCTGTTTCCATTGCTGGGGGAAGTGCGGTAATTTCTTGGCAAATTGCAGGCAGCTGCGTCATACTCGGCCGATGTTGACGAAACGATCCTTTGTAACCGGCGCTCTGTTTGTGATGCTGTTTTCATGTCCTGCTGCTGCGCAAAGCACGGATATAGCAGCTTTGCGGCCTGAAGCGCGACCGGTCGCCTTGCCTGATCCGCTAAGGCCGACGGCAGTATCTGCACGCGTTGCCGCCGCATCCGCGCCGGTGCAATTGGGGCAAGACCCGCAAAATATCGTGTTTGAACCGGGGTTCAGGCCACCGGCACGCCCGGCGCAGATTCCGCGCACGCGCTGGCAACACATGGAGGGGCATGCCCTTTGGACCCGTGCGGCATTGTCCGCGCTCAAGGCGCATGGTCAACCTTTGGTAGAGTTGATTCCCGCAGACATTGAAGAATGGTGCCCAGCGTATCCGACCGCCTCTGACGGGGGCAGGCGCGCGTTTTGGGTCGGGTTCATGTCGAGCCTTGCCAAGCACGAGAGCACCTACAAGCCGTGGGCCGTTGGGGGCGGCGGCCAATGGTACGGTCTGTTGCAAATCCTGCCGCAGACCGCGCGGGGGTATAAGTGCAACGTCGGCACCGGTGAGGCGCTGAAAAACGGCGCCGCGAACCTGAGCTGTGCGGTGCGCATCATGGCGCATACGGTGCCGCGCGACGGGGTCATCCACGGCTACAAGGGACGCAAGGGACAGGGTGTGACGGCGGATTGGGGACCGATGCATTCGCAGGCCAAGCGGCAGGACATGGCGGGCTGGCTGAAACGGCAGAGTTATTGTGTCAGCAAAGGCACGCAGCGGCCCAAGGCGCGGCCCTAAGCGTTATTGCATCAGTTGAAAATGGAACCGCTCGGTTTTGATGCCGCGTTCCTTGAGCGCGGTTTCCAGGGTTTCATGTGGTGGCGTTGCTTCGAACGGCAGGCGGATTTTGCGGCCCGATGTCAGAATCACCGTAACGCGCACCGAAAAGTCGAGCCGCGTATCCATGCGAATGCGCTCAATCTGGGACAAGGCGACCTCGCCTGTGCGGGGGCCTGTGTGCCAGTGCAGGGTGTTGCCGGTCAGCGTCAGGCCGCTTTCGGGGTTGCGGGCGAAATCAACGGCGGCGGGCAGGGTAAAGAGCGCCAGCAGGGCCAGCACCCAAGGCGATGCTTCAAGGTAGAAATAGGCGAAGACGAGCGCGAGCCAGATCAGCGTGACGATCAGGGCGGCAGCGGGGCTGCGGCCCTGACGTTGATAGGTATAGTCCACCGCTGGGCTATCTGCCGCCGGTGACGTTCAGGGTCGAGCCGGTGATATAGGAGGCTTCATCCGACATGAGCCACAACACCGCGTTGGCGATTTCCTCGGCCGAGCCAGCGCGGCCCATGGGAACAGAGCCGCCCAGTCGTGCGACGCGGTCGGGATCGCCGCCCTTGGCGTGGATGTCGGTTTCGATCAGGCCCGGTGCAAGGCCCATGACGCGGATGCCCATTCCGGCGACTTCGTCAGACAGTCCCTTGGTAAAGGTGTCGATGGCGGCCTTGGAGGCGGCGTAGTCGACGTATTGATTGGCAGAGCCCAGACGTGCGGCGGCAGACGACAGGTTGATGATGACGCCCTTACTGTGCGGCAACATCATTTCCAGCGCGCCTTGGGCGACAAGGATCGCGCCGATGACGTTGACGTCAAACATCTTGCGCAGACGGCCATGGGTCAGGTCGGTGACGCGCGCGGTCTGGCCGACGATACCGGCGTTGTTGATCAGGGCGTCAAGGCGGCCAAAGGTGTTGTTGATCTTGCGGTACATGGCGTCGATGGCAGCGGGATCGGCCACGTTGACTTCGATCACGAGGGTCTTGGCACCTGCCGCTTCGGCGGCTTTGGCCACGGCGGCGGCGCCTTTGGGATCGGTGTTATAGGTCAGCGCAAGGTCATAGCCACGCGCGGCGGCCAGCTTTGCGCAGGCGGCACCGATGCCGGTGGACGCGCCGGTGATCAGGCAGACAGGTCTCATATCAGGAATTCCTTATGCGGGTCAGCATTTCTGTGGTGTCACGGCTGAGGTTAGGTGTGGCGAGGATGCGGTCAAGTTCCACTGCAATTTTGGTCTGGCGGTTCGCGTCGTAGCGTTTCCATGTTTGAAAGGCCGAACACATGCGCGCGGTGGTTTGCGGGTTCAGCGGATCAAGCGTGATCAGCCAGTCGGCCAGCAGCGTATAGGCGGCACCCGAGGCGTGGTGGAAGCCTGCGTGGTTGGAGATCATCGCGCCAAAGACCGCACGGAAGCGGTTGGGGTTTTTGTGGGTGAAATCAGGGTGCTGCGTGAGACGTGCGGCGGTTGCGGCCACATCATCGGGTTTGGCTTTCATCACTTGGAGGCCGAACCATTTGTCCATGACAAGGCGGTCGTGGCGCCATTGCGCCTCAAAGGCTGCGACTTTTTCATCGCCATTGCCTGTACCGATCAACTGGGCGAGGGCGACGGATTGTTGGTTCATGTTGTCAGCGGCGTCATATTGCGCGGTGGCCTGTGCACCGCCGTCGCGGCGGGTGATCATGGCCAGCATGGTGTTGGCGAACACGCGTTTGCCGGATTGTTCGGCGTTGGGTTGATAGGGATCCGTCACGGTGTTGGCGGCATAGAGGTCCATTGCGATGTCGGCGAAGGCGTCGGCGCGGGCCTCGGCCATGGTTTCGCGGGCTTGATAGATGGCGTCGGGGTCGGGGGTGATGCCCGATTGGTGCAGGGTGGTGGCCAGTTCCGCCTCGGACGGCATGTCGAGCATGAGAGCGCGGGTGGCGGGATCAAGCGTTTCATCCGTGGCGACCTTGTGGATGCCTTTGAGATAGGCAGCATCGGGGGCAGCGCCATCGGTGATCATCGCGATGAGGGCTTGGCGGGCAAGGATGCGGCCCTGTTCCCAGCGGTTGAAGGGGTCTGTGTCATGGGTGAGCAGATGTGAGCGGTCGGCGTCGGTGAGGTCTTGGGTCAGGACAACGGGGGCGGAAAAGCCACGCAGGATTGACGCGGTGGGTTCTGCCTCAAGGCCGGTAAAGCGAAAGCTTTGTGTGGCGCGTGTCATCTCGAGGATTTGGGTGGTGATCGCTTCGGTTCCGTCAGGATAGATCAGGCCGACAGCGATGGGGATGACCTGTGGTTCAGGGTCGGGTGTCGCCGTTGAGGGGGGCGTGTGTTGGGTGAACGTCAGGGTCAGCGTGTCGAGTTCGAACGAGGCTTCGACGTGCAGGCGCGGGGTGCCTGCCTGAGAATACCAGCGTTTGAATTGCGTCAGGTCGCGGCCTGTGGTGTCTTCGAACACCTTAAGCCAGTCTTCGATGGTGGCGGCGTCGCCGTCGTGGCGGTCAAAATAGAGGTCGAGAGCTTTTGCATAGGCCGCGTCGCCGACGAGGGTTTTCAGCATGCCAATGACTTCGGCGCCTTTTTCATAGATCGTCGCGGTGTAGAAGTTGTTGATCTCTTGGAAGGATTCCGGACGCACGGGGTGAGCCAGCGGGCCTTGATCCTCGGCGAATTGGCGGCCCCGCAGGTCGATGACGTCGGAGATGCGTTTGACCGCGGGTGAGCGCATGTCAGAGGTGAACTGGCTATCGCGGTATACGGTCAGACCTTCCTTGAGGCAGAGCTGGAACCAGTCGCGGCAGGTGATGCGATTGCCGGTCCAGTTGTGGAAATATTCGTGTGCGATGATCGCCTCGATCCGTTCAAAATTCATGTCGGTCGAGGTTTCAGGGCTGGCGAGGACCGCGGACGAGTTGAAGATGTTCAGGCCCTTGTTCTCCATCGCGCCCATGTTGAAATCATCCACAGCGACGATGTTAAAGAGGTCCAGATCGTATTCGCGTCCGTAGACGTCTTCGTCCCATTTCATGCTGTCTTTCAGCGCTTGCATGCCGAAGGCGCATTTGCCCTCATCGCCCGGACGCACGTAGAGGTTAAGCGTGACCTTGCGGCCCGATTGCGTGGTGAACGTATCAGGATGCGCGACCAATTCGCCTGCCACCAGCGCGAAAAGGTAGGCGGGTTTGGGCCACGGGTCGTGCCATTCGGCGTGGTGCCGGGTGGTCGTTACGGGATTGCCGTTGGACAAGAGCACCGAGTGGGGGCCGTTGATGGTGACGGTGAAGATGCTCATCACATCGGGGCGGTCGGGATAGTAGGTGATTTTGCGAAAGCCCTCGGCCTCGCATTGGGTGCAATACATGCCATTCGACATATAGAGCCCTTCGAGGGCAGTGTTGCCCATCGGGTCAATCTCGACCTCCGCCTCCCAGATGAAAGCGGCGTCGGGTACATCGCAGGTCAGGCCCTCATCGGTTAGTTTGGGGCTGACTTTCGTGCCGTTGATGGTGGCGGAAATCAGGGTCAGGTTTTCGCCGTGCAGAAAAAATGTCCTGTCCGTGGCATCGGGGTTCGGGCGGAACGCGATGCGGGATTTTACGCGGGTTTTGTGGGGGGCAAGATCAAAGGTGAGCGCAACAGTGTCGGCGATGAAACCGAAGGGGGTGTAATCGGCAAGGTATATCGTCTTGGGGGCAGCGTCGCGCATTTGAAGTTGACCTTTTTTGGAACCATATCGTTTGGCGGCACGTTAGTTATGCAGAACCAGACCCGCAACCGGGTCATTTTGGAAGTGATACGAAGGAGCATGCTATGTCAGCCCCCGACACAAATATTGAACGCCAGGAAAAGAACCACAAAGCCCCGCTGCTGGGGATCAAAGGCGCGATGCTGTTCGGCGTCCTGATGTTGTTGTTAGCGATTTTCTTTGCGCTGTCCAACGGGACAGCACCGTCCGAGCAACAGGCTGATTTTACGCAGTCAGAGCGGGATGCGGCGGCGGACAGCACGACATCTGACACCTACGCACCGGGGACAAATGTCTCGGACTGACACGCGCACCCTTGAATGCGACGCACGATGGCCTCTGTTCAGCAGGGGCCGTTTTGCGTTTGGGGTCAAAAAGGGGATGACATGCCGAAGATGGTGAAGAAAGGCGATTTGCCGCGCAAGATATGCGCCACGTGCGGGCGGCCGTTTGACTGGCGGCGCAAGTGGGCAAAGGTGTGGGACGAGGTGCGTTATTGTTCCGAGCGGTGCAAACGGGAGAAGGGGTGAATAGCGCGCTTCATGTTTTGGTAAGATAATATTACCAAAACGGCTTGTCAGTTCCGATAGGAAACTTTAGACCGTTTGCGAAACTGCATTAAAATGCACCGCGAAAGGAATCCCCATGGCTGACAGATTAGATAAACACGGGCTGCAGGTCGATCCGCAGCTGGCGACATTCATCGAGGCGCAGGCGCTGCCCGGTACGGGTGTCGCGGTGGATGCGTTCTGGGCGGGTTTTTCCGCCTTGGTGCATGATCTGGGGCCCAAGAATAGAATGCTTTTGGCCAAGCGGGCCGAGATTCAGGGGCAGGTCGATGACTGGCACATTGCCCGGAAGGGGCAGGCGCATGATGCGGTGGCGTATCAAGCGTTCCTGCGCGAGATCGGCTATCTGGTGCCAGAGGGTGACGCGTTCGAGATCGAGACCGCGAATGTCGACCCCGAGATCGCGTCCGTGCCCGGTCCGCAACTGGTTGTCCCGATCACCAACGCCCGCTTTGCGCTGAATGCCGCGAATGCGCGGTGGGGAAGCCTTTATGATGCGTTTTATGGCACCGATGCGCTGGGCGATTTGCCAAGTGGCAAGGGCTATGACGCGGCGCGGGGTGCGCGGGTTGTCGCAAGGGCCAAGGCGTTTTTGGATGAGGCGGCACCGCTGGCGACAGGATCGCATGCGGATGTGATGGGATATGCGGTTGAGGGCGGCGCGTTGGTGCCGGCACTGGCCGATCCGGCGCAGTTTGTCGGCTATCAGGGGGCGGAGGATGCACCCGATGGCGTGTTGTTGGTCAAGAACGGCCTGCACATCGACATTCGCGTCGATGCGACCCACGCGATTGGCAAGGACGACCCGGCGCATGTGTCAGACGTGGTTTTGGAGTCGGCCCTGTCCACGATCATGGATTGCGAAGATTCTGTTGCGGCGGTCGATGCCGAAGACAAAGTCGGGGCCTATACAAATTGGCTGGGCCTGATGCGCGGTGATCTGGAAGAGACCTTTCAGAAGGGCGGCGAGAGCTTGACCCGCAAGATGAATGCGGACCGGGTTTATCATAGTGCGGGCGGCGGCGAGGTGGTCGTGAAAGGCCGCGCGCTGATGCTGATCCGTAACGTGGGGCATTTGATGACGAACCCTGCGGTGCTGGACCGCGACGGTCTGGAGATCGGCGAAGGGCTGATGGACGCGATGATCACCACGATGATTGCGATGCACGATTTGGCGCGCGACGGCGGCAATTCGGTGACGGGCAGCGTCTATGTCGTGAAGCCGAAGATGCACGGGCCGGAAGAAGTCGCCTTTGCCGACGAGATTTTCACCCATGTTGAGGGTGCTTTGGGGCTGCCTGCCAATACCGTAAAGCTGGGTATCATGGACGAGGAACGGCGCACGAGTGCCAACCTCAAGGAGTGTATACGCGCGGCGAAATCGCGGGTGGCGTTCATCAATACCGGGTTCCTTGACCGGACAGGTGATGAAATCCACACCTCGATGGAGGCGGGCCCGATGTTGCCCAAGGGCGAAATGAAGGACGCGGGCTGGATCAAAGCCTATGAGGATCGCAACGTCGATATCGGTCTGGCGTGTGGTTTGCAGGGGCGCGCGCAGATCGGCAAAGGCATGTGGGCGATGCCCGACCGGATGGCCGATATGCTGGTGGCCAAAATCGGCCACCCGCAGGCTGGTGCGAATTGCGCTTGGGTGCCATCGCCGACAGCGGCGACCTTGCATGCAATGCATTATCATAAAGTTGACGTGCTGGCGCGGCAGGCCGCATTAAAGGCAGGCGGTGCGCGTGCGGATCTGGACGCGCTGCTGGATATTCCGGTGATGGACGGGCGCAACCTGAGCGATGCCGAGATTTCGCGCGAGATCGAGAACAACGCGCAGGGTATTCTGGGATATGTGGTGCGCTGGGTCGATCAGGGCGTGGGGTGTTCCAAGGTGTTGGATATCAACGATATTGGTTTGATGGAAGATCGCGCAACTTGCCGGATATCGGCGCAGGCGCTGGCGAACTGGCTGCATCACGGCGTGATTTCGCAGGCGCAGGTGGTTGCCGGTTTGCAAAAGATGGCAGCCGTGGTGGACCGGCAGAACGCAGGTGATCCGGCCTATGTGCCGATGGCACCGGGGTTTGACGGGATCGCATTTCAGGCGGCATCCGATCTGGTGTTGAAAGGGCGGGAGCAGCCGTCGGGGTATACCGAGCCTGTGTTGCATGCGCGGCGGTTGGAACTGAAGGCGGCACACGGTTGATCCTGCGGAATGGGGGCTGTCTGCCCCCAAACCCCCGACAGGTATTTTTGGCGAAAAGAGAGAAGGCAGGGTTGATATGACGATTTCATTGCGCAAAGCGCGGACAATTATACGCAAAGCGTTGGAAAAAGGCCGTGAGATGGAGTTGAAGCCACTTAGCGTGGTCGTACTTGATGCTGGTGGGCATGTTCAGGCGTTCGAGCGCGAAGACGGTGCCGCACCGGGGCGTTTTGCAATCGCCCACGGTAAGGCCTACGGCGCGGTTATGCTGGGCATGGCCGGCAGTGCGCAGATGAAGCGTGCAGAAGATCAAGCCTATTTTATGGCGGCCGTGAATGGTGTTTTTGGCGGTCAGGTGATTCCTGTGCCGGGCGGCGTTTTGTTGCGCGACAAGAAGGGCGATGTGATCGGTGCGGTTGGCGTGACCGGTGACAGTTCTGATAATGATGCGATTGCTGCGATGGCAGGCATAGAGGCTGCTGCGCTGACAGGCGAAATTTGACGATATAGCCTCATTTATGGGCGAAATCTGTTGGAATGCGACAGGTTTGAGCGCGCGGTGGCTTGAGGGCTGTCGCGCGCTCGCCTATGTTCGGCCAAACGCGGAATTTCTGAGGTGGACACATGGCGCGACCGGTTGTTGGTATCATTGGCAATTCGTATCTGCTGAATGATCAATATCCCGTGCATGCGGGCGGGCAGATGAATTCGGATGCAATTGCGGAGGTGTCCGGTTGTCTGCCGATGATTATTCCGACCGATCCCAAGCATGTCAGTGTCGCGGAGTTGCTGGAAATTTGTGATGGTTTCTTGCTGACGGGGGGGCGTCCGAATGTCCATCCTGAGGAATATGGTGAGGCGGAGACAGAGGCGCACGGCGCGTTTGACCGGGCCCGGGATGCGATTGCCTTGCCGCTGGTGAAGGCCTGTGTTGAGCGGGGTCAGCCGTTTTTCGGTGTGTGCCGCGGGTTTCAGGAAGTGGCTGTTGCCATGGGCAGCACGCTGTATCCGGAAATCCGGGATTTGCCGGGCCGGATGAACCACCGGATGCCACCCGAGGGCACGATGGAAGAGAAGTTTGAATTGCGCCACGACGTGACCTTTGTCGAGGGTGGGGTTTTCCATGGTTTGATGGGGTCGAGCACGGTGCGCACAAACACGTTGCATGGTCAGGGGATAAAGGAACCGGGACCGCGTGTGGTGATCGACGGCCATGCGCCCGATGGCACACCGGAGGCGATTTATGTGAAGGGCGCGGCTGGGTTCACGTTGTCGGTACAGTGGCATCCCGAGTGGAATGCAGCGCAAGATCCGGTGTCGAAGGCTTTGTTTGGTGCATTTGGCGATGCAGTGCGCGGTTGGGCGGCACGGGGAAATGTGCCTGCGTTGAAGGCGGTTTAGCTTCTGCTGCAGAGTGTACTGCGGGCGGTGGCGGTGCAGCGCGTTTTACGATGTCGCGTGGTGCGACATGTGAGGGCGCGCGGGGGTTCATGTCGCGGTGGATCGAGCTATAGGGCCAATCTGTCGGTTCGGCGCACAGACCGGCATGCACAGGGCTATGGTGTATGAGGTCGCGGTGGCGTGCGAAATCGGCGCTGTCAGCAATTGAATGTTCCCAATAACGGCGTTCCCAGATGCCTTTTTCACCCCGTTGGATTTGTTTAAGGGTTCGGTGCGGCGGCATGGGCATCGCGCGTGAAAAACGCGCTTTGAGCATACCGATACGGTTGGGATAGTCGCGATCCCCTGCGGGGAGCGTCCATAAGGCATGGATCGTGCCGGGCAAAACGACCATGGCGTCAATAAGCATCGGGTGATGTGACAGCGTGTAGCGCATAGCGCGGCGAAGGGTTTCGATATGTGTTGTCAGCAGATCACCGGATTGTGGCGCGAGGCGCAGGGTGAAAAAGTACGTGGATGGTTGGTTGTGTTCTGGTTTGGGCATGGCGCTTGATTAGCGTACCTTGCGTTAATGGCGGGTTAATCGTGCGGTTTTTTTGAAAACAGGTGTCGGGACTTGGATAGCGTATCCGGTTTCATGTTATCTTTTTGTTAGCATCGACGCTTTAGAGCAAGTGAAAGGCAACAAATGAGCAAGTGGCGGGACACCGGACAGATGACAGGATGGCAAATACTGGATATTCCGCCCGTCTGGCTGTTGGCCGCGCTGGGGTTGGTCTGGGCACAGGCGCGATTTGCGCCGGTTCTGACGGGATCCTTTGCTATTGCGCGGGTCCTTGCAGTGGCATTGGCGCTGGGCGGTGTCGCGTTGGCGGTTTGGGCTGTCATGGCGTTCCGTGCGCATCGCACAAGTGTTGTGCCGCACCAGATACCTGAGGCGTTGATCACCACCGGGCCG
>JAFMHE010000355.1 GCA_017854675.1 Paracoccaceae bacterium
CCGATGAGCGCACCGGCGACCATGGCGGTGATGACGAAGATATTAAGCAAAACAGGCGCTGCGGCGGCGACCGCAAAGCGGCCCGTGGCGTTCAGGATGCCCGAAAAGAGCGCTGACAGCGACATGCACAGGATATACGGGAACACAATGCGGGCGTAGCCAACGGTCATGTCAAAGCGCGCATCGCCCGAGAAACCTTCGGCGGTGAGCCAGACAAAACCGGGCATGAAGACCATGGCGAGGCCGACCAGCGCCAGCACCACCAGTGCCAGTCCATTGAACGCATCGCGGGCGAATATCTGCGCGTCCTCGCCGCCCTCCAGTTTCTTGGCGAACATCGGGACAAAGGCGGCGTTGAACGCGCCTTCGGCAAAAAAGCGGCGGAACATGTTGGGCAGGCGGAAGGCCGCAACAAAGGCGTCCATCACCGGGCCGGGGCCGATCAGCGACAACAACAGGATTTCACGGATAAAGCCCAGAATACGGCTGAGCAGGGTCCAGATCCCTACGGTGAAGAAGCCGGACATCAAGCGGATTGGTTTCATGAGGCGGCCTTAGCGTGCGACAGGGACCTGCGCAATGCGCACGTCCGCCAGATCACTCTGTTACGCGCTTGTAAAGGTGCCATGTTGCGTGTCCCAGCACGGGCATCGCGATGAACAAACCCAGAAACAGGGGCAACATCGCAGCAAGGGTGACGATGGCAAGAAAGAAGCCCCACGCAAGGTAGATCACCGGATTTGCGCGCACTGCCCCCATGGACCGGATAATCGCGGTCATAAAATCAATGTCGCGGTCATAGAGCATCGGAATGCCCAACACACTCAGGGCAAATATCACGATGGCAAAAAGGGCACCGACGACTGAGCCAAAGGTCAGCATCATCAGGCCATCTGCGGTGAGGAATACGTCAAGGGATGAGTGGATGTTGGTCATTGGCGCAAGGCCCAGAAACAGCGCAAAGATCATATGCCCCAGAAAGAACCAAAAGAGGAAGATCACCACAATGATGGTCGCAAGCCACGGCAGTTGACCGTTCTTATGGCTCCAGACCATGCGCCTTATGGCGTTGAAATCGACCGGTTCACCCGCCATCCGCAGCCGGCTGGTTTCATAAAAACCCAAGGCGGCCAAAGTGCCTACCAGCGGAAACCCCATGACAGCCAGCACCAGCCAAAAGGTCGTTCCGGTGGCGTAGGTGATCCAGAACATCACCATTCCGGTCAGCACAAAGAAGCTGGCGAAAAACAGATCCACCATCGGGGCCGCAGCAAAGTCTGCGATGCCGCGTTTAAGGCTTTCTTTCAGGTCTGCGGTTGTCAGGGCGCGGGGTTTGGGCGCGCTATTTGTGCTTTGGGTCATGGCACATCATAAGCATGGCGACAGGCGTTTGTAAAAGCAGTTAGACGTCTGCACGTTCAACACCTTCGGCAATGGCCTGCCGCAAGCGTTTTTCAAGCGTTTTCTGTTTGCTTTCAGAATAGTATTTCAGGCCGAACATGTCCTTGACGTAGAAGGTATCAACCACCTGTTCGCCGTAGGTCGCAATGACAGCATTGGCGATGTAGACGTTTGAGGCGGCCAGCGCGCGGGCGAGATCATACAGCAGGCCGGGGCGGTCGCGGGTGTCGACCTCGATAATCGTGTAAATTTCTGAACCATCGTTGTCGAACGTGATGTGGGTCGGCACGCGAAACGCCTTTTCGCGTTTCTTGATCTTGTCACGGGATTTCAGCGCGTCACGGGCGACAACCTCGCCTGCCAGTGTCTTTTCGATCATCTGGCGCAAGCGGGGCAGTTTAGCGGCCTCGTAAGCATTGCCTTCGGCGTCCTGTATCCAGAACGCATCGGTCACATAGCCGTCTTTGGTGGTGTAGCTGCGTGCATCGACCACATTTGCACCAACCAGTGCCAAGGCACCGGCGAGGCGGGCAAATATGCCCGGATGGTCGGCCATCACGAAACACGCGCGGGTGGCGTCGCGGTCCTCGTCTGGGTGCAGATCGACGCGAATTTCGTCCTCACCGATGTCGCGCAAAAGATCGGCAAAGGCGACGTGCGCAGTGACATGCAAGCCCTGCCAATAAGGATCATAGTGGCGTGCAGTTTCCGTTTGAAGTGCTTTGCGCGGCCAGTCTTTGAGTGCCTCGCGCAAGGTCTTCTTGGCTTCTGTTCCACGGTTGGCGCGGTTCAGATCTTCAAGACCTGTTTCAAGTGCGCGTTCGGTTTGCCGGTAAAGCGCGCGGATCAGCACGGCCTTCCAGTTGTTCCATGTATTGGGACCGACACCGCGAATGTCACAGACGGTCAGCACGCACAGCAGGTCAAGGCGTTTCACGGTCTGCACTGCCTTGGCAAAGTCGCGCACAGTGCGGGGGTCTGCAATATCGCGTTTTTGGGCCATATCCGACATCAACAAGTGATAGCGCACCAGCCATTCGGCGGTGTCGACTTCTTCTTGTTTCAGGCCCAGACGCGGTGCCACTTTACGCACGATTTGTGCGCCCAATATAGAATGATCCTCTGGCCGTCCTTTGCCGATGTCATGCAGCAACATCGCGATATAGAGAACCTTGCGGTTCACGCCGCGTTGCAGGATCGACGAGGCGACCGGGAGTTCTTCGACCAACTCGCCCTTTTCAATGCGCGCAAGGTTGGCGATGCACTGGATCGTGTGTTCGTCCACGGTATAGCTGTGGTACATGTTGAACTGCATCATCGCCACGATGGGTTCAAATTCGGGAATGAACGCGGACAACACGCCAAGCTCGTTCATCCGCCGCA
>JAFMHE010000356.1 GCA_017854675.1 Paracoccaceae bacterium
GTTTCAATCGTCGCCCCGCCCATGCGCGCCGCCTTGGCATAGGCGTGGGTGGTGCCGGATGGGTCCAGGTGCCCGTCCAGCGGGTCATAAAGCGCGCCGATGATCCCATCGAGGTTGGTGACAGGGGCGATCTTGCGGATTTCTTCGGGGCCGACGATTTCGGTGTCCAGCCCCATAAAGCGGTGCTTGGCCCGTTCGGCCAGCAACATATCAAACCGGTCCTGATTATCAGCGAGCGTGATACCCCCCACATGGTGCAGGCCGCAGGACATGCCGGTCAGCTCTTCCAACTCCTTATAAAGCCGGATGGTATAGCCTTGAAGCGCGGCCATGTTCGTGTCGCCATTCAGCGTGTGAAAACCACCTGCCGCGTGCCACGTCGAGCCGGACGTCAGTTCAGCCCGTTCAAGTAGCATGACATCCGACCACCCCAGTTTTGTCAGGTGATAAAGCACAGATGCGCCGACGACGCCGCCTCCGATAATGGCGACACGGGTTGTGGTTTGCATGCGGGCGCTCCTAGCTGGTTTTGCTGGTAATTGACTATCTTGACGCAAGGCTATCATGCGTCTTTGCGACAGGTTATGTCGAAATTGGCGCATACTTTGATTGCGCGCCCTTCCGTAACCGTTTGGCGCGGGTTCGACACTTGGTGTCGCGAACGGGCAATCGGGGGGCTTTTGCGGGGGTAAGACTGTCAGCGTAACGCCAGCCAACCTCAGGAAGCCCCTTATGCGCACCCATGCCCAAGCCGTCATCATCGGAGGCGGCGTTATCGGCTGCTCCATCTTGTACCACTTGACCAAGCTGGGCTGGACGGATGTTGTGCTGCTGGAGCGCGATGAGCTGACGTCGGGGTCGACATGGCATGCGGCGGCCAACATTCACGGGCTGCACGACAACAACAACATCACGCGCATCCAGAACTATACAATGGATCTGTATAACGCGCTTGAAGCCGAGACAGGGCAAAGCTGCGGCGTGTTCCAGCCCGGATCGCTATATCTGGCGCAGACTGAGGCGCGCGAGCATCAATTGCGGTTGCAGGCCGCCAAAGCCAAGTATTACGGCCTGAATTTTCATGAGGTCAGCCGGACCGAGGCCGAAGCGTTGCATCCGCTGGTGGATTTTGATGGCATTCGCTGCATCATGTATGAACCATCGGGCGGCAATGTGGACCCCTCTGGCGTGACCAACGCCTATGCGGCGGGCGCGCGGCAAAACGGGGCTGAGATCATCCGGTTTTGCCCTGTCACAGGCACCGAACAGCAACCCGACGGCACGTGGATCGTGCGCACAGCAAAGGGTGATATTGCGACCGGGTGGGTCGTGAACGCCGCCGGATTGTGGGGGCGCGAGGTTGCGGCGTTGGCCGGTATCAAGCTGCCATTGCAACCGACAGAGCACCAGTATTTCGTGACCGAAACCATTGCAGAGATCGCGGGCATGGACCGGCGGCTGCCTTCGGTTGCGGACCGCGATGGCGAATATTACCTGCGCCAAGAGGGCAAGGGTTTGCTTGTCGGGGCATATGAAAAGGACCTGCGGTTCTGGGCCGAGGACGGCACGCCGCAAGGGTTTGGTCATGAGCTTTTTGCCGATGATCTGGAACGGATCGAGGAAAACATGCTGCGTGCCATCGCCCGCGTGCCTGCGGTCGGTGAGGCCGGGGTAAAGCGTGTGATCAACGGGCCGATGATCTGGTCGCCGGACAGTAATGTGCTCTTTGGGCCGGTTCCCGAGTTGCGCAATTATTTCTGTTGTAACGGGATCATCCCCGGCTTTTCGCAATCCGGGGGCATGGGGCTGCTGGCCGCCGATTGGATCGTCACGGGCGAAACCCGATATGACATGTTCGCATGGGATGTGGCGCGGTTTGGCGATTGGGCGGATGCCGCATTTACCAAGGCGCGGGTGGGCGATCAATATGCCAACCGTTTCAAGATACATTTCCCGAACGAAGAGCGCGAGGCAGGTCGCCCGATGCGCCAACGTCCCGCATATGATGCGCAACGCGATCTGGGCGCGGTTTTCGGGCTGAATTACGGGTGGGAGCATCCGCTTTATTATGGCTACCCTGTGGGCGCCAAGGACGTGACCGAAGGGTTCACGCGACAAGCATGGTGGGAACAGGTCGGGAAAGAGGCGCGCATGCTGCGGGACAAGGCCGGGATCATTGATATCTCGAACTTTGCCAAATATCGCTGTGCGGGGCCGGGGGCCGAAAGTTGGCTGAATGCAGTGTTTGCCAACACAATGCCAAAGGCCGTTGGCCGGTCCTGTTTGACGCCGCTGATCGGGGTACGTGGGGGGATTGCGGGTGATTTCACGGTGACGCGCACGGGCGACGAGGAATTCTGGATCATCGGGTCGGGCATGGCCGAGCGGTATCACGCGCGGTTCTTCAAGACGGTTCCATTGCCCGAAGGCACGTCGTTTGAAAGCCGGACAAATGACATGTGCGGCTTTAATGTCGCTGGGCCGAAATCACGCGAGATGTTGCAGCGGATGACGAATGTGTCGCTAGCGACGGATGATTTTGCCTTCATGCGCTCGCAGTGGATTGAACTGGCGGGGGTGAGATGTCTGGCGCTGCGGGTCAGTTTTACCGGCGATCTGGGTTGGGAATTGCATTGCGATGCGGGGGATCAGGCGCAGCTCTTCGCGGCGCTGATCACGGCGGGGGCAGAATTCGGGGCGGGGCCTGTCGGGTCGCGGGCGCTGATGTCGTTGCGGATCGAAAAAGGCTATGGCTCATGGAGCCGTG
>JAFMHE010000105.1 GCA_017854675.1 Paracoccaceae bacterium
ATCGTGACATCAAGAGCTGCCAACGGCAACTGCCCCACACTTTGCGGTACTCTCCACTAAGGCTTTAGTGAATTGACGGTCAGCTTGGGGCGCGTGAATGCAGCTGCCAAGCTGACTGCCCACGGTCTTGCGCGCCTCGATTACAGGGGGGCATTGTCAGCCGCGGCGAGATTGCGACAAGTGCGGTGCAAGCCGCTGCGCAGCCCTTCAAGGTCCATCACGAAGCGTGGTTTCTGTGTGAGGTGGGGATCACTAAGACCGTACTGCGCCGGGTTCATTGAGCGTGGCAATCCGTTTGCACAACGTTTCGGCCAGATTTGATGTGGAACGGCGGCCCGGTGAGTTTTGATGCTGTTCAATTGGCATCAGGTTCGCTTCTCGTTCGGTGGCGTCTTCTGCAACGCGGTCAATTTGTCTTCGACATCTAGTCCAATGCGCTGATCTGATATGTTGATCTGGCCAACCATTCAGGCGCAATCTCTATGCCCCAACCCGGCGCATCGGTAACACGCGCATGTCCATCTTCGATACCATAGGGTGTTTCAACAAAGAGCCCTTCTTGCCACGGATAGTAATCCGGCCCCTCGATTGAAAATTCCAGATACTTTCCGGCATTTGGCAGTGAGCGCAGCAGGTGCATTGTGAACAGCGTCACAAGTGACAAGTTGGCGCAATGCGGCGTCACGGGCAAATTGGCGGCCTTGGCCATTTGGGCAACCCGGAGTGTGCGACTGATCCCGCCGAGGTACAGGATGTCGGGCTGCACGATATCCACCGCCCGCATATCGATCATACGTTGCCACGTGGGCAGGTCGCAATCTTGTTCGCCGCCTGTCACGTCAATGTCCAGCGCATCTGTCACCTGCTTGGTCTGGTCAAGTTCCCAATAGGGGCAGGGCTCCTCATAATGACAAAAGCCATGATCTTGCAACATATGCCCAACCTCGATAGCGCGGTTCGGGGAATAGCAGCTATTGGCATCAATCAGCAGATCCACATCCGGCCCGAGTTCCCGGCGCATGGTTGGGATGATCTCTTCTGTACGACCGGGCCGTTCATCCGTGTTGCGCCCGACCTCCGCGCCCGCGCGTACCTTGAATGCGTCAAATCCTTGCGTGTCACGCAGGCGTTTTAGTCGGTCCGCTTCACCCATTGGCGAGATGTCACGTTTCATCGAGGATGCATAGGCACGGATCAGGCCCGGCGAGCCGCCCAGAAGGGTGGCCACAGGCACGCCCTGTTGCTTGCCACGCAGATCCCAGATGGCGGTGTCTAGCCCGGCCATAGCGCGGCGCAGATAGGATCCGGGAAACTTGTGCTCACGCTCGGTCACGATATCCAGCAGATCATCCAGATCGGTGGTATCCTTGCCCAAGGTCCAGGGTACGACCTGACGGTGCAGCACCTGACATGTGATGTCCGAATGATAGGTCGATACCTGTCCCCAGCCTTGCGCACCATCCTCCGCCGTGACGCGCACGAAGCCAACATCGGCAGTGGTGAAGGTCTCAATGGATTTCAGCTTCATCAGGTGTCCTTTCAGACTTTGGTGCTTTGCAGAATAAGGTCTGACGCCTTTTCACCGACCATGATGGCGGGTGCATTGGTATTGCCAGTTGGGATGCTGGGAAAAATGGAAGCGTCCGCAACCCGCAACCCGTCCAGTCCATGGACTTTCAATTGAGGGTCGACCACCGCCGTTGCCGGGTCGCGGCCCATCCGGCAGGTGGCGCATTGGTGAAACACGGTCCACGCCTCTTGTCGGATGTAATCTGCGATGGCCGCGTCGGTTTGCACGTCGGCACCAGGCAGAAGTTCGCTTTCGATCACGGCGCGCAGCGCGTCGGTATCCGCGATCTGGCGCAGCAGTCGTGTTCCGGCAATCATCAGCGCGCGGTCATGCTCTGTATCGAGATAATTCGGGTGAATTTCAGGAGCCACAAACGGGTCTGGTGACTTGATCTGCAAATGCCCGACACTTGTTGGTTTGCACGGGTTGAACCCCATCAGAAACCCCCGAAAAGGGTCGGGTGTCATCAAAGGGCGCACGCCAATGGGTGCGCGGGTGTAGCTGACGGGCGAAAAATACAGCTGCAGGTCCGGGCCTTGCGATGCCTCTGACAACCGCACAAACCCGCCTCCCTGATTAAGGCTGAGCGAAAGTGGCCCCTTGCGCATCAGCGCATAGTGCACTGCGGCCTTGACCTTGCCCAGCAGTGGGCGCAGCGCTTGGTTCAGGCTCGGCACTTTCGAAATGTAGTAATTGTCGCTGCCCAAATGGTCTTGAAGGTTGCGGCCGACATGCGGCGCATCCAGTACCATCGGGATGCCGTGGTCTTGCAAAACGCGGCCCGGCCCGACACCAGAAAGCTGCAGCAGCTGTGGCGAATTTATCGCTCCGCCTGACAGGATAACTTCGCCGCGCGCGTGGACGGTTTTGCGATGGCCGTTGTGGCGGTATTCAACGCCAATAGCCCGTTTGCCATCAAACAAGACCCGCGTGACATGCGCCTTTGTCCGGATGTCCAGATTGGGGCGTCGTCGGACAGGTTTGAGATAGCTGCGCGCAGTGGAAGCGCGCAGACCGCCCTTTGTGTTGATCTGATAGGTGCAGGCACCTTCCATGTCAGGGCCGTTATAGTCGGGGTTGGTCAGGATACCTGCTTGGCGAGCTGCTTCGAGGTAGACGTGCGTCAAGGGATGCACCTCATCGGCCACATCATGCACCGGCAGGGGGCCGCCTTGGCCGCGTCCCGCGCTCGCTGGTCCGTCCCAATCTTCCATGCGGTGAAACAGGGGGGCTACATCCTCCCATCCCCAGCCGGGTGCGACAGCGTTCCATTCGGCGTAATCGCGCGGGTGACCTCGCACATAGACCATCGCGTTGATCGCGCTTGATCCGCCCAGCACTTTCCCCCGTGGCCAGTAGGACTGGCGGTTTCCAAGTCCCGGCACCGGTTCCGTCGTGTATTTCCAGTTGATCCGCGCATCATGGAAAACCTTGCCATATCCCAGCGGTATCTGAATCCAGATTTTGTTGTCGGACCCGCCCGCTTCAAGAACCAAGACGCGCCGCGCGCCGTTCTGTGACAGGCGGTTCGCCAGCACCGCTCCGGCAGAGCCCGCGCCGACAATCACATAGTCGAATGTCTCCAAGCTACTTCTCCAGCCCGCCACGCCCAAAAACCTGCGCAAGGGCCATCATAATGGATGTTACAAGAATCATGATCGTGGAGATCGCCGCAATCGTCGGATCGATCTGGTCGCGCAGGGCATTGAACATATTGCGTGTCAGCGTTGGATTGTCACCACCTGATATGAACATCGCAACGACCACCTCGTCAAAGGACGTCAGGAAGGCCAGCAAAGCCGCCGTAACGATGGCAAATCGGATCTGCGGCACGGTGATGGTCAGGAACGCCTTCCATCGCGGCGCACCCAGACTGCGCGCGGCAAGTTCCTGATTCATGTCATAGCTTTTCAGAGCAGATCCGGTCACGATCACCACAAGCGGCAGCGCCAGAACGCTATGTGCGAGCACCAGCCCCGTGAGCGAATAGAGCAGGCTGAGTTTCACAAAGACGTAAAACGCGCCGATCGCCACCAATACCACCGGCACCATCATCGGGGTGATCAACGCCAGATAGGTTACCTGCACAAAGCGCACGCCGCAATTATGCAACCCATAGGCGGCCACCACGCCGATGGGCGTGGCCACCAGCATGGTCAAGAACGCCGCCTTGAGCGAGGTCGCGGTCGCCTGCATCCATTCTGGTGAGCCGAAGTAGTTGCGATACCAGCGCAGGGACCAGGTTTCGGGCGGGAATTCCAGATATTGCGAATCCGAGAAGGACATCGGGATTACGATCAGCGTCGGCACCACCAGAAGAAACATGACGAGGCCGGCAAAAAGATAAAGCCAAAGGCGCTGGCCATGGGTCACTTGCGTTTCGGAGGCGGGACTTTTGAGCCAAGCCAGCATCAGCGACCGCCCCCGCTCAAGTTCGCCACATTGATGAACCGTGACGCGACCCAGAGGATTGCGACCGTCAGCGCCAGAAGCACAACGCCGAGCGCGCTGGCTGCCCCCCAGTTCACGAAGAGTTCGATATTGGATACGATTTTCATCGACACCATTATCACCTTGCCGCCGCCGAGTACTGCGGGCGTGACGAAAAAACCAAGGCAGAGGATAAACACCATGAGCGACCCGGCAAGCAGGCCCGGGGCCGACAGCGGAAAGAACACGGTCCAGAAGGCGCGCCGTGGGCTGGCGCCCAGATTTGACGCGGCCTTGAGGTAGTCATGATCAATCGCCTTCATCGCGTTATAGACGGGCAGTATCAGGAAGGGCAGCATGATATGCACCATGCCGATCAGCGTACCGGTCATGTTATGCACGATCTTGATCGGCTCGTCCCAGACGCCCAGCGAAATGGCCCATTGATTGATCAGCCCCTGTTTTTGCAAAAGCACAAGCCAGGCATAGGTCCGCACCAGCAGCGAGGTCCAGAAGGGCACAAGCACCGTGATCAGCGCCAGACTGGCCCAGCGACTGGGCAATTGCGACATGAAATAGGCCAGCGGATAGCCGATCAAAATGCACAGACCGGTGGTCAGAAAGCTGACCTGAAAGGTTGTGATAAATATTCGGGTGTAGGATTTGCGCGCGATCATGCGTTCATAGTTTTCCAGCGAGAACTGCCCGTTTGCGCCAATGAAGGACACATAAAACAGCCAGCCTACAGGGATCACCAATACAACGAGCACGAGGAGCAAAGCGGGCGAGCTGAGACCAAACAGCCGTAGCCTTTCCAGCGCGCCATCGCGGCGCAGACTCGCGCCATGTGGCAGTGATATTGATGTATCAGTCATCATCATCTGCAATCAAAACGGTGTCGGCAGCGTCGAGTGTGAGTGTCACGGTGTCGCCCGGCATGGGCAGTTCAGCCACCGCGTCGCCGCGAATTCCGCCCCGCAGACTGACCTCGATGCCACCGGGCAGGTGAGCATACATCAGATAGCTGTCTCCCTGATAGACGACATTGGACACGGTCGCCTCAAACAGGTTGGCCGTCTGCGGCACATCGGCCGTGGCCAATCGCAGTCGTTCAGGACGCACCATTAGAACCACGTTGCCCGAAGGTACAACGGTGCCGGAAAGTTTGAGTGGCGTTCCGGCAAAGGCAATCTGACTGCCCTCGCGCGCAACCGGCAGAAAGGTTGAATCGCCGATGAAGTCCGCGACAAAACGGTTCGCGGGTTTGTCGTAAACTTGCTGAGGCGTTCCCAACTGCATGATCCTGCCATGATTGACCACGGCGATCCGATCCGACATCGTCAGCGCTTCACGTTGGTCATGCGTGACGTAAACTGTTGTCATACCAAGCTTTTCATGCAAATGGCGCAATTCGATCTGCATCTGGTCGCGTAGTTTCTTGTCCAGCGCTGACAGCGGCTCATCCATCAGCAGGATGCGCGGCTCGAACACGATTGCGCGCGCCACGGCCACGCGTTGTTTCTGCCCACCCGACAGCTGATGGATGTGCCGTGCGCCATACCCGCCCAATCGCACAGTCTCAAGTGCCTCTTCAACACGTGTGTCGATTTCAGCCTTGGGCGTTTTACGCAAGCGCAGCGGATAGCCGACGTTTCCGGCCACCGTCATATGTGGAAAAAGCGCGTAGTTCTGAAATACCATGCCGACGTCGCGCAGGTGTGGCGGTTTGCGGATCACCTCGTCATCGCCAAACTTGAGGCTGCCGCCATCTGGCCGCGTGAACCCCGCGAGCACCATCAGCAGGGTTGTCTTGCCCGAGCCGGAAGGGCCAAGCAGAGTCAGGAACTCCCCGCTTTTGACATCAACAGAGACATCATCAAGCGCGTGGACTGCGCCATAGGTCTTGGTGATGTTGCGCACAGTGATGGGCAGGGCTTTGGCTAAGAGCGTGGTCAAATTGGATACCCCCTGTGTCTCTGCGGGCACCTATGCCGCCCGCAGAGCGTGTTTTTGGCAAAAGCGATCACTCGGTCAGCATTTCCTGATACATCTCATCGGCAATGGTTTCCCATTTTGCGTACCATTCCAACGATATCGGCAATTGCCGAGCGGCGTTTTCGGGCGAAGAGGGCAGGCTCGCGGCTACTTCGGCAGTAATCACACCTGTTTCATAAGCTGCCTTGTTCGTAGGGCCGTAGGTGATGTATTTGGGCAGATCGTCCTGATACTCCGGCTTTGAAATCTCATTCAGGAAGGCCATCGCCACATCCTTGTTTGGCGCGCCTTTCGGGATTGCAAAGCAATCGTAGTCCAGCATGGCCTGATCATAGCTGTACTTGACCTGCGCGCCATCCTTGGCCGCATTGTCAAAACGTCCGTTCCAGCCGGTGGTCATATCGACCTCACCGTCCTTCATCAGCTGCGCGTGCTGTGCGCCCGAGGACCAGAAGACATCGATGTTGGGCTTGAGTTCGCGGATTTTGTCCAGCGCCCGCTCGATACCCTCTTCTGAATCGAGCTCGGCATAGACATCTTCGTGTGCCACACCCAAAGCCATCATGGCAGGTTCAAGCGCGCCGGCGACCTTGTTGCGATAGGCGCGTGTGCCGGGGAATTTTTCAACGTCGAAGAAATCCGCCCAGCTTTGCGGGCCGTCATCTCCGTAGGTCGCGGTGTTCCACGCATAGACGGTTGAGAACACATCGCCCCCTACGCAGTAGTCCGTGTAAAGACCGGGATAGAAGGTCGAAACGTCGATGACGCTGTAATCGAGCTTTTCCAGCAGACCTTCGGCGGCCGCGCGCGCAGCGGAGCCTGAACCGCTTGCAACAATATCAAGCGAAACGGCACCCGTGGATACCTGCAGACGCACATCCGACATGCCCCCGTAGGTTTCTTGTTTGACGACGATGCCGGTATTGGCGGCGGCGGGTTCAAACAGGGCTTTGCTCTGCGCTTCCTGATAGGATCCGCCCCATGACGCGATTGTCACCGTCTGTTCCTGTGCATATGCGGTCGAGCCGAGCAGCGTTGCCGCCAGTGTTAGGCCAAGTACTCTATTCATGACTTTACTCCTTGTTGCTGTGTGTGTTTCCTCTGTGGGAAACGCTCTCGCCGATGATTTTTCCGGGTGGTTCGGCGGCTTTCCCGCCCGGTTTGAAGGGTCAGACGGCCGCTGCCGCGCGTTCCGTCTGAAGACGATCTTGCCTACGGTACCAGGCAACGGTTGCCGGCAAGAACCACGGGTTGCCGGTATAAAAGGGTCGCGTTGGGTTTTGCAGACCATCAAAAGCGGTCATGCCCTCGGCCAGACCCAATACTTTTTGGCCAAGCCGTTTCCCCAGGTAGCTGGCCATCGACACGCCGGAGCCACAATACCCCATCGCGTAGTGAACGCCGTTATGCACGCCGGTATGGGCCAGTTCGTCAAATGTATAGGCCACGCGCCCCATCCACGAATGCGTCACGCCATAAGACGCCAATTGCGGAAATATTTCGCACATGTCAGCAAACAATTTGGGGCCGCTGAGTGCAGTATTTGTCTCGTTTGCCGAAACACGTCCGCCAAACAGTACACGGCGACCATCTGGCGAGGCGCGATAGTAATAGACAACCTTTCGGGTATCGCTGGCGATGCGGGCGGTCGGAAAAAGCGTTGCTACAAGATCCTGCGGCAATGGCTCGGTGGCGATAATGTAACTGCCAATGGGAATGACGCGCCGTTGCAGCCATGGGGTCAGCCCCGTGGTATAGCCGTTGGTTGCCACAACCACTTCGCGCGCGCGCACAGTCCCCTTGGCAGTGAAGAGCATAAAGCCCTGCGCATCCCGGCTCAGTTTGGTAACGGGGCACTGGCCCAAGACATGCGCACCCGCAGACAAGGCCAAGGACAGCAGCCCCCGATGGTATTTTGCCGGATCAATAGAGGCGTGGCGCGCAAAAACAACGCCACCGTGATAGGCATCGGACCCCAATTCGCGCCGTTGTTCGGCACGCGGCACCGCGAATGCTTCGATACCTTCAGCGCGGGTCATTGTATCTGCCTCGCGCGCGATCTCTTCGTAATGGCCCGGCGTATGGGCCGCATGGAACCTGCCGTTGCGCACAAAATCGCAGTTTAATTCTTCACTGGTGATGAAATCACCAATCCAGTCGAGCGCGGTTTCCCCTTCCTTGCGGATGGCCTGCGCGCGCGCCGCGCCGTACTTTGCGGTCAGCTTTTCCAGCGACGGCTTAACACTTGTGCTGATCTGCCCGCCGTTACGCGTGCTGCATCCCCAACCGGGGTCTTGCGCATCCAGCACCATTGTGGTGCACCCACCGCGTGCGGTTTCAATCGCCGCATGCAAGCCGGTGTATCCTGATCCGATGATCGCAACGTCAACCGAACTTAGCAACTCGGTTGATAGAGCAGGGGGTGTTGGCAGCCCGTCCAGCCAAAACGAAGTGTCTTTGCAGTCTGGTCTGATGACCGATTTTCGAGCCATTCCCTACTCCCCCAAGCATCCGAACCCGTTGGCCTGCGTGTATCGGTCAGTCTGGCAGATCAGGCCGAAAACAGATTGTATGAGGACGATAGGAAGTAAGTCGTATTAAATCAATACAATTGGTCTTATCATAGTATTCGATACTTTTATACAAGGAGCAGTGACTTGAGCTTCTCTCTCAAACTACGACACATGGAAGTCTTCAATGCCCTCATCGAGGCGGGATCGGTGTCACGTGCGGCGGAGCGGCTTAATCTGACACAACCTGCCGTCAGTATTGCGCTCAGCAATTTCGAGGCGGAGCTCGGGTTTGCCCTGTTTCATCGCGAGCGTGGCTTTTTCACGCCGACGACTGAGGCGATGCTCTTGCACAAAGAAGTTCTTAATGGGTTGCAGGCAATTTCACGGGTGCGAGAGCGCGCGATTGGCATTCTGTCTGGGCAGACAGGTCGGGTCAGTATCGCGACCAATGGAGTGCTGGCGTTCAATTTCCTGCCCAAGTTGCTGGCGTCTTTTCAGCAGGAGAATCCAAATATCAAAATTGAAATTAAGGTGCATTCTTCGCGCCAGATCGCGACTTGGGTGGCGGATCACAACGTTGAAATCGGGTTGATCGATCTGCCTGTGCCCGTCGCCGGCCTAGATGCAAAAATATTTAAGTTCAAATGCGTCTGCGCCATGCACAAGGATGATCCGCTGGCGGCCCTCGAAACAGTCCATCCGCAATCTCTGGCTGGACGCTCCGTCATCAATATCACGGGAAATCACCAGATCGATCAACAACTCGATATGCTTCTTGCGCAAGCTGATATTGCCGTTTCGCGCAATGCGACGGCCTATTATTTCGCCATCGCCCGCAATCTCGTTGCTGTGGGTCGCTACCTCGCCATCCTTGATCCGGTAAACGGTAAGCTTGACCTGAAGGATGATGTGGTCTGGCGGCCCTTCGCTCCGCGGATCGATACTAGCCTTGCCGTTATCACGGCAAAAGGCCACTCCATCGGGCAAGCGGCACTTGAAGTGCAAACGCGCATTCACAACGCGCTCAATGACTTGGCCAGCTGATGGCATGAACATTTCTAGAGGGTCTTCAACCGTGACAGCGACTTCCCGCCTCAACGCCTTTATGTTGGCCGCAAGCAAGCGGTTGGAACGCGATGAAACTGCAATCGCACAACGTATCAGCCGCGCGCTGGCAATCGAAAACCTGACACCGCCTGCGTTACCTGCGGCTCAGATGCCCGCCTGTGCGGTCTTGCCCGACATTCTTGGCGATCCACACGATGAGCTGACGCGCCTTCTTGCGGCCTGCGCGGGGGATCTTCATTGGCGCAAAGCCGGGTTTGGCAAACTGCCAGGGGATGCCCGCGATCAGCTCGCCGTTGTTGAGTTGATCGGGCCTGACGGCATGTTCCGCAATAGGGATGTCCGCATCGGATTGCTGATCCAGCGGGATGGCTTCCATTACCCATGGCATCGCCATGCCGCCGAAGAAGTGTATCTGGTTCTCACAGGCACTGCCTTTTGGGCCGTAGATCACGCAGATCCAAGTCCGCGCGCACCGGGCAGCATCATTGTGCATGAGCCCGATCAGCCGCATACGATGTTGACCCAAAAAGACCCGATTTGCGCGCTTTGGGGATGGGTTGGCGATATTGGCGGGTCGTCGTACTCTCTTTAGCACCGATACATTCAATGCGGACGCCCAGGCAGCTGTTTTCAACAGCCACGCGGGTTTGAGTTTGACGCGAAAGGCATACTGTTTTGGGCGACTTGCTGGAGCTTTTTTATGCCTGACGTCAGCGCCTGCAGGTCCAAATAGGCCAAATTTTTCAGAGTGTTCTGGGCGCATCTTAGCCACCGGGGAATGGTACTGTTCTAGGGACGTAGGGGTCGAGTTGGGTAGAGTGCAGAATACCCCTTTAAGGATTTTTGGCGCCGTTTTAGGCTCTAAAACAAGCCTCAGGCGTCTTTCGTTCCGAGATATCGATAGATAGTGGCTTTGGAGAGGCCGTAGTGAGCCATCAGATCTTTGATTAGGGTGCCCTGTTTGCGTTTTTCACGTAAGGTTGAAACCTGAACGCTTGTAAGCGCCGGCCGTTTCCCGAACTGTACACCGCGACCCTTGGCTTTTTTAATTCCATCCATTTGGCGCTCAGAGCGGATCTCGGTCTCGAACTGGCCGATAGGGGTAGTGTATGGATGCCCCCGGTTTTGCAAGGATGATGACCACAGCCCACGAAGTGCTCGCAACCCTGCTCGCAATGCCTCCCCGTCCAACTTGTGAAGCGCCGGACAATTGCCGCGGTATTTATGGCCTCTTCGATCACGAAGGCAGACTGCGTTACATAGGCT
This sequence comes from Paracoccaceae bacterium, assembly GCA_017854675.1. Classification (GTDB taxonomy): domain Bacteria; phylum Pseudomonadota; class Alphaproteobacteria; order Rhodobacterales; family Rhodobacteraceae; genus Sulfitobacter. The sequence goes on from JAFMHE010000105.1 coordinate 10,843, forward strand.
CGAGCCCATAGCACTTGTCGATAAGTTGATAGAACGGCTTGAATTCAGCCCGGTCGATCATGCCGCGCTCACCCAGGGGATATGAAGCGTATTTTGTAGTCTTTAGACAGAATAAGGGTCAGCACTGCTCTTTTGTTCTCTTTTTACTCCAAAGATAAGTAGTAGCGATCGATATGTGCTGTCTTTGATGTTGATCAAGCTATCGGAAGCTTTTTTGATTGCAGGGGTGATTTTAAGTACTTTCAGAATTTTAAGCGCTTGATACTTTGTAATAAATTCAAACCCGTAGATCGCAGGAAGTACTGTCAGTGAAATGAAACTAGTGGACATCAAAGCTGAGGAGATTACGTCAATCATATGGCTCGTAGAGTAAGGAAAAAGCCAGAAACCTCATCCGCAATGCGGATTGCGTCGGATGAGATGTCGAGAGCGGAGATTGGAAACGGTCGTCCCGGCCTGGCGATTGTCACGACAATCCTATTAGGCCCTATCGCCCTGATCACAATACCGGTCTTCTGGTTTTTGGGTATGACCCTTTTTCACGCAGTACTGCTAACGATCGTCCTACAGTTAGCGATCTTTCTGGTCGTGG
>JAFMHE010000357.1 GCA_017854675.1 Paracoccaceae bacterium
TAATGCGTCCACAGATCGTGCATCTCGGCCCAAAACGTCTCATCCGTCTTGGCGATCTCGTATTGCTCTTCCAGCTCCAGGATCAGCGGCATCAGCGTTTCAGAGACAAACCGCCCTCCGAAGTCGCCAAAGCGGCCATTCTCGTCGGGGCCGTTCATGAAGGAATTGAAAAGATCGTCAGCCATGGGGCATCTCCTGAATGTGTTGCGCATCATTTACCTCAGCCTTGAGGCACGCGAAACCCCAAGACTTGTACCAAAGCCACGACCCTATGCCGCAGCCACTGGGGCCGCAGCCATTGGGTCAATCGAAAATCTTGAACAACTCTTTCTTCAGCTTGTCCTCCAAACCATCCTTAACGGCCTCTTCAACCGATTGCCCTTCCCCGCGCACGACACCCAGTTCTTCTTGCAACTTCTCGGCCACTTTGTCCTTGGCGCGTTGTTCCACGCGGTCCTGTTCTTCGCGCAGCTTCTGTTCTGCGCGCTCTTTTTCAGCGGCAAAGTTCAAATCCAGTGCCGCACTCAGATCGGGGCGGATTTTCGGGTCCGCCCAAGGCCCGTAAATGCGCACCGGCACGGCCAAGCCGCGTTCCCCGTTCACGCGCAACGCTTTGGGCGTCACTGTATAATCCAACGTCTGCGCGCCCAGATTGACCTCGCCCGCGCCCGAAGTTTCAAAATTCGGCAATAGCATCAGTAAATCGGAATTGCGCAATACGCCCCCCTCCATCGTGAAACCGGCTGTCAGGCTGTCAAATACCGTCGTTCCACCAGACACATCGAAAGACCCCAAGAGCGCGTCCAGATCAATGCCCTCAATCGCGCCGCGCCCGACGCTGATCGCGCCAGTCCCTTTGAGCGAGCGGATGATCTGATCGACGCTTTGACCGACCCCTAAAAACGATACTTCGGCATTGCCCTGCCCGCGAAACCGCGTCAGCCCCGCCAGATCGGTCAACAAGGTCTGCATCTCAACACCTGCCCCGCGCAGATTGCCGCCCACAGACAGTCCGTTGCGGTTGTTCATCACAAACTCGCCCGTCATCTGGCCGCCGTAAGCGTTCACTTCGCGCAGCTCGAACACCATCCGCGACCGGTCATTGCTCAGCAGTGTGCGCGTCGCCCCAAGGCTTAGCGCGCCCAGATCAATGCTGTCTGCGCGCAGGGAAATCGCACCGTTGAAGGCCGCCAATCCAGAGGCATCAATCGTGTCCGTTGGCCAACCACCGCCCGCCGACCCCGCCGAAGACGTCTCCTGCGCGCCCGTCAAGCTGCGCATATCAAGCGCGCCCGCGTTCAGTTGCGCATTGATCTGTGGCGTCCCGTTCAGCGTGATATCGGCCCCGCCGCGCAACGTGTTGCCGCCCAGATCCGCCACCACATCGCGCAACGCCAGCCGCCGGTCAGGCGTCAGGGTCAACGCCATCGCGACATCCATGCTTTGCCCCAAGCCTTTTGGCAGGACCACGCCCGGCATCCCGAGGGCAGCCAAGAATGCCCCCGTATGGCCTGCATTCAAGCGCACATTGCCAGCCACAGCGCCTTGCAGCGACCCGCGCCCCGACAGCGTCACATCGCCACCACCTGCACGCACGCGCGCTTCAACCGGTTGCACGTCGCCAGCCAAGAACGACGCAAAACCACCAATGGCCGCGTCCACTGTCACCTTCTGCCCTGCAGGCCGCAGTACGGCGGCGATCTCTGCAGCGCCCAGCCGCTCAGGCCAATCCAGCGCCAGATCAACACCGGAATAGGACACCAGATCAGAGCCTTCTGCGTCATAAATCAAGGTCGCATCGGTGATCACCAGCTTCTGTATCGTGATCGGCTGTGCAGGTGTTCCTGGTGTCGTTTCTGTCTCGATCTGCGCAGAGCCGTCGCTGAACTGCCACGACGCGCGCCCGTCCTTACGGCTCTCCAACCGGATCGTCGGGCTTTGCGCCTCGATGTTGGTGATCTTGATCTCGCCGCGCAACAGCGCGCTCGCATCCAGACCAATCGCGGCGTTCTGCGTGCTGAGCATTGCGCCGTCTTTGGCCCACTCGGCATTCCCGACCTCAAGATTGCCTGCACTGACGCCCAGCACAGGCCAGAACGTCATCGACACATCCCCCGAAATCGTCACATCGCGCCCCGTCACCTTGCGCAACTGGTCCGCCGCGATCTTGGCGATCCGGTCGGCGGGCAACATGAACAGGCTGAACCCCGCCACCACAAGGATCAGCACCAAAACCATGAATATCCGTTTAATTAACCACCGCATAACCTGCACTCCTGTACGCACGGGGCCTTTCCCAGCCCCTTTGCATCCACTATAGCCACATCATGAGCACAAACCCACCAAATCTGCGACCCGACCTCGCACCCGCCGCAAAAATCCCAACCCAGACGGCGAACCGCAGCCGTCCGGGCCAGCCGACCATCGGCATGGTCTCGCTTGGCTGTCCCAAGGCGCTTGTGGACAGCGAACGCATCCTCACGCGCCTGCGCGCCGAGGGCTATGGCGTGTCGCCCGATTATGCGGGTGCTGACGCAGTGATCGTGAACACCTGCGGGTTTCTGGATTCAGCCAAGGCCGAGTCGCTGGAAGCCATCGGTGAGGCCCTGACCGAGAATGGCCGCGTGATCGTCACGGGGTGTCTGGGCGCAGAGCCTGATTACATCCGCGAACACCACCCCCGCATCCTGGCTGTGACCGGCCCGCACCAATACGAACAGGTGCTGGACGCGGTACACAAAGCCGTGCCACCATC
>JAFMHE010000358.1 GCA_017854675.1 Paracoccaceae bacterium
CATTCTTGCTGCTGCTGGCCGCGTTGCATGTCGGCAGTGTCGTTCTGAAGTCCCGTCTGTCCGGCCAAAATCTGGTGCGCCCGATGATTTCGGGGCGCCGATCCTGAAAGCCGATGAATTAGCGAACAGCGGCTCTGGATTTAAGTGGGTTGGCTTTTAATTGCTGGAACGGTCGCAGGCAACTGGCATCAATTTTCAACGAAAACCTGCAGATGCCGACCGGCAACAAAATATCATTTCCAGAATCGGGGCCACGGTAGATTCCGGGACGGCTGTACCAGATCCCTCCGGCCAATTTTACCCAGCGATTGATGATGTTCCGGTGATCTTTTTTGAACAGGACATTATGTTTACTACAAGGAAGAGGTGCCAGACGAGCCGTATACAATCCGCTTCCGCAAAGCGCGGACAATGACCGAAGACAAGGTCGTAGATTGGCAGGTCAAGGCAGGCGATACTGTGAAAAATGGCGATGAACTTGTCGGCATCGAAATCGAGAAAATCACCAACATCTGCGAAGCACCGGCAAGCGGTGTCTTTCGCTGCCGTGTGGCACAGGACGGCACCACCCTGCCCGTCGGCGTGCTGATCGGGGTTATCGCAGACACCGACACGCGCCCGAGGGTTCCAAGCTATGATTATTCCTTGTTTGGCAGTGTCAAAAACGTCCCTTTGGACAATATCCGTCAAATTATTGGCCGCCGCATGACGGCAAACTGGCAGAACGTCCCGCACGTCACCCACCATGAAGAGGTCGACATTACCGATCTGGAAAAACTGCGCCACACACGCAATGAAACGCACGGAAAGACGGGTCAGAAATTGTCGCCGCTGTCGTTTATCATCAAAGCCTGTGTTGCGGGATTGAAGGCGTTTCCCGATGTGAATTCGTCGCTTGATGTTTCGGGAAAATTGCATTTCGGCTTATGCTGCCACTGTCTTTGTCATACGATCACAGGGTGTTAGATGGTGCCAAGGCGGCCCGGTTCGTCGGGTTCGTTCGTGATCAATTGCAATCTCCCGACCAGATGGTTTGAACGGGTATTACGCCAAGTTACTGAATGCGAGCGCAGGCTTACGTCCAGAAACAGCATCAAGACGAAACCAGCGATCATCTACGGGTCCGAAAGTTACAGACTACCAAACATGCAAGGAATGTTGAGCGGCCAGAAGGTACTGTTCAAATCACGCTCACAAGTGATCTGACGTGGACCAAATCGAGCACAAGCCTCAGAGCGCGATACCGCCGATTACCCTCAGGTCAGGGCCTGCGCAATACGCGCTGCCAATTGGGTCGCAACATCGGTTTTGCTCATCCGGGGCCAGCCTTCTGCGCCTGCATCCGATATCAACGTTACCGCATTTTCGCTGCCCCCCATGATACCCGTTTCAGGTGATACATCATTCGCCACGATCCAGTCACATCCCTTGCGCTTGCGCTTGGCCGTGGCGTTTTCGATCACATCATTGGTTTCTGCCGCAAAGCCGACAACCAGCTTTGGCCGCCCTTTACCCATTTGCGCCACAGTTTTCAGAATGTCGGGGTTTTCCGCAAATTCCAGCACGGGCAAACCGTCCTTGGATTTTTTCAACTTGCGGTCACTGGCGCTACTGACACGCCAATCCGCGACCGCAGCCGCAAAGACCGCAGCGTCTGCGGGCAAAGCGCCCTCAACCGCATTCAGCATCTGGTGCGCAGTTTGCACCTTAATCACCTCAACACCTGAGGGTGGCGGGACATCCGCAGGGCCGGTCACAAACACCACATGCGCGCCCAGCGCCGCAAGGGCTGTGGCCAGTGCCGTGCCTTGCGCACCCGAGGACCGGTTCGCGATATAACGCACAGGGTCAATCGGTTCATGGGTCGGGCCGGAAGTCACCAGAATGCGTTTACCGGTCAGCGGACCATCGGCGAAATGCGCCTGAATGGCTGTGACAATTTCCATCGGTTCAGCCATGCGGCCCGGACCAAATTCACCACAAGCCATGTCGCCGTCATTCGGGCCAACAACCGCGATATCGTCGCCGCGCAGTGTTACCAGATTGCGCTGCGTTGCCGGGTGATCCCACATGCGCACGTTCATGGCGGGTGCGATCATCACCGGCGTATCAGTCGCCAACAGCAAGGTTGATGCCAGATCATTCGCCACGCCCTGCGCCATTTTAGACATCAGGTCTGCCGTTGCCGGGGCCACGACGACCAAATCCGCGACGCGGCTTAACTGGATATGGCCCATCTCTGCCTCGTCCCCGAGGTCAAACAGATCACGGTATAATTTGGAGCCCGCCAGCGCGGAAACAGACAGCGGTGTCACAAACTCTTCGCCCGCTTTGGTCAATACCGGGGTCACAGCAGCACCGCGTTCGCGCAACCGGCGGATCAGATCCAGCGATTTGAAAGCTGCGATCCCCCCGCCAATGATCAGCAGAATATGTTTGCCGTCCAACATCATGCGCCCCTTGCCAGCCTTTTGGTCACACAACCATAGAATGGGTGCAACCGCTGCGCCAGCGCCAAGGTAGGGCTGCGGCCGTCAGTTCAGGAAATGCAGAACCTCACGGGACTGACCTTCTAGCGATTTTCGCATTTTGGCAAATGCTGCCGCCTCAAGCTGACGTACACGTTCTTTGGACAGTTTCAATTCAGAACCAAGACTTTCCAGTGTGCGCGGTTGATCACGCAGTTTACGCTCCCGCACGATAA
>JAFMHE010000359.1 GCA_017854675.1 Paracoccaceae bacterium
AAGCGCCTGCGCACCCCTGCGCACGCCCAGCCAATGGCGACAATGCAAGATGCCACCGCAACATCCCTACCCCCAGACCAACGGTAGGAATGAGCTGAAAGGGTTATGGTCAGAGAGGGCGGGGAGCCGCCATTCGCCGCGCCCGCAAACTGAAATGGGCAATCCGAAGAAAGCGGACGCTCGGGGCCGCGCCCCAGTACTTTTTGGGGTGCATCCGCAGCGAAGGTCGGCAGTGAGCCAATTGGGCCTAGTGAAGGATTGCACACCTATTTTGGCGGAGCGACGATGTCCGCCATTCGATTTTGCAGTGCCGTGAAAACGATCAAGCTGCTGCCTCGGTTTTGTGTTGGCAACAAAGAACAACCGATGGAGGGGAGGCTGCGTTACATCACAATCACCACATGGGAGATCGCAGCTATTTCAAAATATGCCACATTTCCTTGAGCGTTCAAGCCGCCAAGGCACAAACCCTGCAAATGGCTGCGATTGCCTCAAGCAACCAAGCGATGTACGTTACGAATGAGTAGGCTGGAAGCAACCTTATGTTTGCCGGTTGGGCGGGCATTGAACAGGAGAAAGTTATGGGTATTGAGTCACTGATCGTCATGCTGATCATCGGAGCTATTGCCGGTTGGCTGGCGGGCCTGATCGTCAAGGGTTTTGGATTTGGGCTACTAGGCAATATTATTGTCGGCATCGTCGGCGCATTCGTAGCCGGGCTTGTTCTGCCCGCGATAGGAATTGGTCTGGGTGGCGGCATTGTGGCTGCAATCATTCATTCGACGATTGGCGCTGTGATCCTGCTGTTCCTCATAAAATTGGTCAAACGTGCATAGTATTTTTGGCGAATTTTGACGGTCAGGGCACGTCAACGCGGGCGGGCACTTCACGAGACCAACGGCTGACATCTGTCGATCGGCAGCTTAGGTCCGCTAGGTTCGCACACTGACGATCATGCCGCCGAAATGCTGCGCGCTGCACAAATAGCAGCAATGAAGGGCCGCGCCGCAGCATCTTGAAGGCCCGGTGAATGGCTGCAATGGGCGGAGAACGTAGCGTGAATGGTCAACACACCATGGCATGAACCGGTCCGGCTTTATGCTGGATTTTGATTTACGTTAGAGGGTCAATTTCGTCAGCGCGCCGGACGCTGCGGAACTTTAATGAAGCATCATTTGTTACTGAAGTGTCATGGAACACCGGTCGTGTTCGCCTCGACATGTTAAAGGCTTGAGGATCGGCACAATCTGTTTGATCCACCACACCGAGTATGAAGGACTTTCAATGAAATACGCTCCCCTCGCTTTTGCAACGATTCTTGCATGCGCAACCACCCCCGGTCTTGCGGCAAGCGTTTCGCTTCCAGTTTCTGCACTTTCCGTTGTGACCCTGCCACCAGTCCAGAACGACCAGGTCGTTAAAGTCAAAAACGACAAGGTTGATAAGGGCCAGAACAAGTCTAACGGGAACAAACCCAAAAAGCCCAAAAAAGACAACTCGGCGGCAAAAAGAGATAAGCCAGGCAACAAACAAGTGGAAAAATCCAGCAAGCCAGACAAAATTGAAGGTAAAGTCAAACGATCTAAAGAAGACCGGGTGCGAATTTCAAATGAGGTCCTGCAGGTGCGTGCACCCCAGGGTCGGGACATGAGCGTGCTTCTTGGCGCCGCACCGCTCGCGTTGTTGGGTTCGAATATCAGCTTACCCGATGTCTCTGACGAGCAACTCCTGACATATCGCAACTGCCCCCCGGGGCTCGCAAAAAAGGACCCTCCGTGCGTGCCTCCTGGGCTTGCCAAACAAGGTGTGACGTATGACGAATGGGTCGCGTATGACGCTGATCGGCTTGACGATATCTACCTTGAGCAGCGAGGAGAATATCTGGACCCTTACGTGGATCTTGATGACAATAATCTGCTGCTCAGTTCTGACCAGATAGCATCGTTGTACGGGCTTCGTCCCGCATCATTAGGCAATCGCTATGCTTTGATAGACGGCCAACCCGTTTTGCTGACTAACAAAGATTACACGTCGCTTCTGCGGATCAATGATCTGGCGCGGGTTGAAAACCTTCCTGCAGGGCTGCGTGTCGCACCTACGGCGGCGCTGACGCAGAGCGAATTGCGCCAAACCTACAAGCTGCCGGAGCTTGAGCCGGGGTATAACTATGCCGTCGTGAATGGTGAACTAGTAACCTTGCAGGACAGCGCATTTGAAACTTTGCAGTTGATCCGTATCGCACGCGCCATCTTCTGATTTGATAATACTATTATCAGGAAGGGGGCCTATAAATGTGCCCCCTTTCTCGAATACATATTTGGCCTTGCGATGACCCTTCGCTTCATCCCCGTTCATCACCCAAACGCCTGTTTTATATAACCACGTTTCGAAAGCAGACATTGACGCAACTACTGCGCACTGACGCTTTGTCCGCACACCGACTATTGGGCCGATCAAATGCTGCACGATTCACGAACGGCTGCAATGACGGGCCGCATCGCAGCATTTGAACCCAGTCGTGAAGGGACGGTATGGCCCGCCAAACACCCTTCCCACCGCAGCGGCTACCTGCCTCCACTCCCCAACTTGGATCACCCCAAGCCCCCGCCGAACTCCCCGCTTCCCCCAGCATTAACCAAAAAGTCACCTTCTCCACCGACCGTTGCGTTAACCCGGCAAATCCGGTCCATCGTATGCATGTGC
>JAFMHE010000106.1 GCA_017854675.1 Paracoccaceae bacterium
GGGCAACTGACAAGGATCGCGCGACATGATGATATATGGCTTAAGCACCTGTTCGGTCTGCCAAAAGGCGCAAAAGGCGTTGGAGGCCGAACGCAAGGATGTGCAGTTTCGCGATGTGCGCGCTGATCCGCTGAGCGAGGCTGAACTGGCCGCACTGGTTGCGGAATTTGGTGACCGGATTGTGGACCGGACGTCAAATGACTATCGGGCCTTGAATGACTGGCTCAAAAACTCTGAGGTAGAGGCGCAAATATCGGCCAAGCCCAAGGTCATGGCACGTCCGATCATTCATGATGGTGATGCGTATTACCTTGGTTGGGATGCGACAGTTCAAAATGCGCTATTGAAAGGCTAGTGGCTTTAGCCCCGGTTGTGCGTCTGCTACCAAAAGCCTTGCGATCGCGTCCATTTTGATCAGATTGTCCGCCCAACCCGCGGAAATTGCCCGTTGTTTGTTCAATACCTGCCGATACTCAATATTGACAGTTGCTGCGATGCAGCAGGTCCGACAAAGTGCTCAGACGGAGGAACCGCATGTCCATTACCGCAAGCATCTACCATCTGACGCACTACAAATATGACCGGCCTGTCACGCTGGGTCCGCAATCCATTCGGCTGCGGCCCGCGCCGCATTCCCGCACACGGGTGATATCGCACAGCCTGACGGTGTCGCCCGCTGCGCATTTTGTGAACCACCAACAAGACCCCTACGGCAATTGGCTGGCGCGTTTTGTGTTCCCTGAACCGGTGCGCGAATTCAAGATCGAGGTCGATCTGGTCGCGGATATGTCGGTCTACAATCCGTTCGATTTCTTTGTCGAAGACAGCGCGAAAACCTTTCCGCTGCGCTATGACGATGACATCGCACCAGACCTGAGCATCTATTTGCGCTGCGATCCTGTCGGCCCAATGTTGCAAGCGTTTTTGTCAACTGTACCGCGCAACCCCATGGTAACGATTGATTTTCTGGTGATGTTGAACAGCCGTCTTGCGTCTGAAATCAACTACGAAATCCGCATGGAGCCCGGCGTGCAAACCGCCGAACAGACGTTGGGGCGCGCGGCAGGATCGTGCCGCGATACCAGTTGGCTGTTGGTGCAAGTCTTGCGCAACCTTGGCTTGGCCGCGCGGTTTGTATCGGGCTACCTGATCCAACTCAAACCCGATCTGGTCGCCCTTGATGGGCCTGCGGGCACCGAAACCGACTTTACCGATCTGCATGCGTGGGTTGAGGTCTATCTGCCCGGTGCGGGTTGGATCGGTCTTGATCCGACATCTGGTTTGCTGGCGGGGGAAAGCCATATTCCGCTGGCCGCGACCCCGCATTATCGCCATGCAGCACCGATTTCAGGCGTGGCAAGTGCGGCTGATGTCGAATTTTCGTTCGATATGCAGGTCACCCGCACCGCCGAACATCCACGCATTACAAAACCGTTTTCCGATGATGCATGGGACGCGCTGAATGCGTTGGGTCATGCGGTGGATAAACGGCTTGAGGCCGGCGATGTGCGCCTGACCATGGGGGGCGAGCCGACATTCGTGTCCATCGACGACTTTGAAGCACCCGAATGGAATTCGGACGCCGTCGGGCCGACCAAACGTGGGCTTGCGGATGATCTGATGCGCCGGTTGCAAGGCAAATTCTCCAAGGGCGGTTTGCTGCATTATGGGCAGGGCAAATGGTATCCCGGTGAGACACTGCCGCGTTGGACCTTTTCGCTTTATTGGCGCAAGGACGGGCATCCGATCTGGCAAGACCCCGATCTGTTGGCGCGCGAAGACACGCACGAGGATGTCGGGCCGCAGGACGCCCAAGCGTTGCTGACGGCAATAGCCGGGCATCTGGCGGTGCCGGAACAAAACGTCTTGCCCGCGTTCGAAGACCCCGCCGAATGGATCATCAAAGAGGCAAATCTGCCTGCGAATGTCACACCTGACAATTCCAAACTGGCCGACCCTGAGGAACGCGCACGCATCGCCAAAGTGTTTGAACGCGGGCTGAATACGCCTGCGGGATATGTGCTGCCGGTGCAGCGTTGGCAGGCACGTGCATCAAGCCGCTGGATGTCCGAGGTGTGGAACCTGCGCCGGGGCAAGGTGTTTTTGGTCTCGGGCGACAGCCCTGTCGGCTACCGTCTGCCGCTGGGCACTCTGCCGCATGTGCCTGAGGCGAATTATCCCTTTATCAACCCGCAAGACCCCACGGAATTGCGCGCGCCACTGGCACCGGTTCCAGCGCCGCACGCAGCGCCCGACCAACCCGTCGCGCACCGCGCGGATGCGACTGCCGGTCAAACTCAGGTTGAACAAACCTTGGGTGATCTAAGCGGCCGTGTGCGCACCGCGATTTCAGTTGAGGCCCGTGATGGACGGCTTTGTGTGTTTCTGCCCCCCGTTGAAACGCTTGAGGATTATCTGGAACTGATCGCCGCCGTTGAATCCGCGGCCAGATCAACAGGGCGCAAAGTCCTGATCGAAGGGTACGCACCACCCCACGACCCACGTGTCGAGGTGATGCGCATCGCGCCCGATCCCGGTGTGTTAGAAGTGAACATCCATCCCGCCGCCAATTGGGAGGCCTGTGTACAGACCACGCAAACCGTCTATGAAGAAGCGCGCCAATGCCGTTTGGGTGCGGATAAATTCATGCTGGATGGCCGTCACACTGGCACGGGTGGTGGCAATCACGTGGTGGTCGGGGGTGCGACACCCGCCGACAGCCCGTTCCTGCGCAGGCCCGATCTGCTGAAAAGCCTGATCCTGTTCTGGCAGCGCCATCCAAGCCTGTCCTATCTCTTTTCCGGCACGTTTGTCGGGCCGACATCGCAAGCGCCCCGCATCGACGAGGCGCGCCATGATGTGCTTTATGAGCTTGAGATCGCGCTGGATCAAATCTGGCCGCCTTCGGGTGGCACACCGCCACCCCCATGGTTGACCGACAGATTGCTGCGCAATGCGTTGATTGACGTGACCGGCAACACCCACCGTACAGAGATTTGTATCGACAAGCTGTTCTCGCCCGATGGACCGACAGGTCGGTTGGGGCTGGTCGAATTTCGTGGTTTCGAGATGCCGCCAAACCCGCGCATGAGCCTTGCCCAGCAGGTTTTGCTGCGCGCGATCATTGCACGTTGTTGGGAGAACCCGATCAGCGGCAATCTGACCCGTTGGGGCACAACGTTGCATGACCGTTTCATGCTGCCCGCCTTCATCTGGGAGGATTTCCAAGAGGTTCTGGCCGATCTGCGCACCCACGACATGGCGCTGGACCCTGCCTGGTTCGAGGCGCAGGCAGAGTTCCGCTTTCCGTTCTGCGGCGAGGTTACCTATGAGGGTGTCACGCTTGAACTGCGACAGGCACTTGAGCCGTGGCATGTGCTGGGTGAAACCGGCGCCATCGGTGGCACGGTGCGTTATACCGACAGTTCATCCGAGCGGTTGCAGGTCAAATTGACGGGCGCCAACCCCGACCGCTACATCGTGACGGCGAACCGCCGCGCGGTGCCGATGACGGCCACGGCGGTGAACGGGTGCCGCGTTGGTGGTGTCCGCTTCAAGGCGTGGAAACCCTCCCTTTCCCTGCATCCTGTGCTGGAGGTCGACGCACCGCTGACCTTTGATATATACGATACATGGACGGCGCGGTCCTTGGGCGGGTGTCGCTATCACGTGGCACATCCCGGAGGGCGCAGTTTTGAAACATTCCCCGTCAACGGAAACGAGGCAGAGGCACGCAGGTTGAGCCGGTTCGAGAAAATGGGCCATAGCGCGGGTGACTATGTTCCTGCGCCCGAACGTCCGCACCCCGAATTTCCGATGACGCTTGATCTGCGCAGGCGCGCCGGGCTGTAGCACGTGGAAAACCCGCACCCTCAGGTAAACCACGTCTCAACGCCCGATTTGCTGCGTGGTTACCGCACGCAGATGGCACCGCATGCCCCGCATAATGATGAAATGCTGGCACCCGATGGCACTGTCAAACCTGTTTGGGCCGCTTTTTTTGACCATCTAAGCGGTTTAACGCCAGATGAATTGGCACAACGTTTTGGTCGGGGCGATCAATATCTGCGCGATGCGGGCGTGTTGTTTCGCCAATATGACGAGACGTTGTCGTCAGAACGCGAATGGCCGCTGAGCCATATTCCCGTCATTCTGAGCGAAGCCGAATGGGAGGTGATTTCAGCAGGCCTTATCGAACGCGCGGACCTTCTGGAATACGTCCTGCGTGATTTTTACGGCGCCAACGAACTGGTCAGTTCCGGCCAATTGCCCGCGACACTCCTAAGCCAGAACCCCGCATGGCTGCGCCCGATGGTCGGGCTTGGCGATACGGGCGCGCATCTTTTGAACAGTCTTTCATTTGAAATCGGGCGCGGCCCGGATGGCAAATGGTGGGTGATCAGCGATCTGGTCGAGGCCCCCTCAACAGCGGGTTTTGCGATTGAAAACCGCATCGCCATGACGCGGACGTTTCCGAATTTTTTTGGCAATGCCAATGTGCACCGGCTTGCAGGGTTCTTTACGGATTTCCAACAGAACCTCTTTGCATTGAAGGGCCGCAGTGAGGGCGAAATTGCCTTGCTGTCGCCCGGTCCGATGAACCAGAATTATGCCGAACACGCCTATATGGCGCGATATCTGGGTCTGTTGTTGGTCGAGGGCGAAGACCTGATCGTCGAGGATGGCAAGGCGATGGTGCGCACGGTGGCGGGGCCCAAACCGATCAGCTTGCTATGGAGCCGTTTGCCGAGCGGGATGGTTGACCCGCTTGAATTGGACCCGACCTCGATGCTGGGTGCGCCCGGACTGGTGCAAGCCATCCGCGACGGTGCGCTGAGTTCGGTTAATATGGTTGGGGCAGGGGTGCTTGAGACCCGCGCGTTGATGGCTTTTTTGCCCAAGATTGCGCGTGCGCGATCGGGGCAGGGCCTTAAGCTGTCCAACATTGCAACGTGGTGGTGCGGGCAGGACGCCCAGCGCGACCATGTGATTGCAAACCGGGCGCGGATGATGGTCGGCAACGCCTTTTCGACGAAACCGTTGATGTCGGACCCGTCCACAACGTCAATTGGCGGGGGTATCGACGGGCCTGATGCCGCGCGTTTGACGCAACTGTTGCAGGTATCTGGTCGTGATCTGGTCGGGCAAGAGGCCGTGACCCTGTCAACAACGCCGGTGTTCGAGAACGGCACGCTTGTGCCACGCCCGATGTGTGTGCGTATCTCGCTGGGCCGAACCGCAGACGGTTGGGCCGTAATGCCCGGTGGCTATGCGCGCATCAGCGCCGGAGATGATGCCAAGGCGCTGGCCATGCAGCAAGGCGGCAAGGTTGCGGATGTCTGGGTGACAAGTCCGAAACCGGTGCCAACGCCAAAGATGCGGTCCCAGGAGACAGGCGCGCTGACGCGCAGTTCGACCCATGCCATCCTGCCCAGTCGTGCCGCTGACAACCTCTTTTGGTTGGGCCGGTATGTGGAGCGATCAGAGCAGAACATGCGGCTTTTTAGGGCGTATTTTGCGCGTATTTCGGACGGGGCGGATCATGGTGATCGGGTGCCTGCCTTCATGCGCGCGCAGTTGATGGACAATATCGGTCCGCAGGCCGGTGTGATTGCCAAACGGTTTGCGACCCCGCTTGAGCTTGGGTTGCAAGCTGCATCGCGGATATCTGACCGGTTTTCCCCCGATGGCATGATGGCGCTGCGCGGGTTGGTCAAGGAAACGCAAGCGCTCGACCGGCGCGCGGTCCCTGTTGATGATATTCCGGTCGAGGTAAGCCGGATTTTGCGACAGATTGCGGGATTTGCGGGCTTGGTGCATGAAAATATGTACCGTTCTGACGGTTGGCGGTTCCTGAGCCTTGGCGTATCGCTGGAACGCGCGGCGAATATGTGCACCATGCTGGCCGCCTGTACTTCGGCGGATGCACCGGTTGGCGCGCTTGATCTGGCGCTTGAGGTTGGTGACAGCGTCGGGGCGCATCATGCAAGGTTTCTGGTGTGGGCAAACACGGCCTCTGTCCTTGAAATGCTGGGGCAGGACGGTCAAAACCCCCGCGCTGTGCGCTATCATGTGTCTCGCGCCAAGGACCATATCGCACATTTGCCGCGCCAGCAGGCGGGTCACGCATTGACCGATGTGGCGCGTTTGGTGCTGCGGGTCGAGACGCGGCTGGCAACCAGCCTGACACCTGACATCACGCCCACGTTCCTGCACGAGATGAAGCAGGACATCTGGGAAATTTCTGACGCGCTGAATGCGCATCATCTGGTCTGATATGATTTACAGTATTCGTCTGACAATCACGCACCGCTATGATCAACCCGCCGCCAACAGCCGCCATTTGATCCGGGTGATGCCGATTACCATTCCGGGGCGGCAACGGCTAACCACGCATGTGCTGGAAATTATGCCAGAACCTGCCGTCAGATCGGATGGGACGGATTTTTTCGGGAACACGGCAACGACCTGCGCGCATACCGACCAGCATGCTGAAATGGCGATCCGTCTGGCCTGCCATGTTGAAATGCTGGAAGTGCCCGTATGGCAGGATGTCTCGTCCCCTGTCGCAGCCGCGCGCAAGGAGTGGGAAGCGATCACCGAACTGGGTGCCCATTCGCCGGTTCACTTCTTGGGGCCAGCCCCACGATTGTCGCCTGACCCTGCGATTACCGCTTTTGCACAGGGCGTGTTTGATCCCGCTGCCACCACGGCGGCCAATGTCATCACCCTTGGCCGCGCGCTGCATGATGTGATGACGTTTGATGCCGCCGCCACAAATGTGGATACCGACGCGTCAGAGGCGTTTCGCCTTAAGCGCGGCGTATGCCAGGACTTTTCCCACGTCATGATCTTGGGGTTGCAGGCCATCGGGGTGCCAGCAGCCTACGTCAGCGGCTACTTGCGCACCTTGCCACCCGAGGGCGGGGTCAAGCTTGAGGGCGCGGATGCGATGCATGCGTGGGTGCGTGCATGGTGCGGTGCGCGCCAAGGCTGGATCGAATACGATCCGACCAACGCAACCTTGGTGGGGACCGATCACATCGTTGTCGGATATGGGCGCGATTATTCGGACATTGCACCGGTTAACGGGCATCTGCGGTCCTCAGGCGGGCAGCGCAGCAGCCAAGCGGTCGACGTGAAACTGGTTCAGGAATGAGCGCAGGGCGTTGCTATGATCTAGATCCGCGTATAGCCGGGCAAATGCATCAAGGCCGTGCGCAGGGAGTCCCCCCAACCTTTGGAAATTGACTGATAATACGGATCATCAGCGGTGATGCGCGGTTGATTGTCGACTTCAAAACTATCGGTTTCATAGATTTGCAGATCAAGCGGCAAACCCACGGACAGGTTCGCCTTGATGGTGGAATCAAACGATACCATCAGCAACTTTATCGTATCTTCAAAGCTCATCGCAGGGTCATACGCACGCACGAGGATCGGCTTGCCATATTTTGCCTCGCCGATCTGAAAGAACGGCGCGTCCTCGGTCACTTCGATAAAGTTTCCTTCGGGATAGATCAAAAACAGCGTCGCAGCCCCGCCTTTGATCTGGCCCCCGACAATCACAGACGCCTTGAACGCGGACGACGATTGTCCGCCGGGCGCGCTTTCGGCGATGACTTCTTTCAGGGTTGACCCGACCAGACGCGCGACCTGAAACATGGTGGGCTGGTCAAGGATGGTGGGATTGCGGTCTGCCGGCGCTTTTGAGCGTTCTTCAAGCAGGCTGACCAGCGCTTGGGTCGTTGCAAGGTTGCCCGCCGTCATCAATGTGATCGTCCGTTCACCCGGCACATTCCACGTGAACATCTTTTTGGTGGTCGAGAAATTGTCGACCCCCGCATTGGTGCGCGTATCGGACATGAAAACCAGGCCCTTGTTCAACCGGAGGCCAACGCAATAAGTCATATGCTCAAATCCAAGTGTTATCTTGCAGGGCTATGGGGTGCCTTGCGGGTTGCTACAGCATCTAGTGGTGAAAATACGCCGATACAATCACGGAATTCCGAACATTCCGCAAAGGCCCAAGCATTTTTTCAGCCAGCAACCCGGCGCACGTCAACGGATTGTTCGCGCAGTTCCATCCAGCCATAAGACGTCATGAATGACGCATCGGCGGCATCCCGGCCAACGCAAATGCGTGCAATATCAGAGGCCTGTGCCATACCGGTGGCATCAATCAGGTGCCAGCCCCCCTCCAGATAGACCTCTGCCACAGCATGAAAATCTTGCGGTGTTACGTTGGGGGCATAGGCGCTGACAAATCTGGCGGGGATTCCAGCGGCCCGCGCAAAGGCGATCAGCACATGGGCATAGTCGCGGCACACCCCCGATTGGCTGGCAAAACTGTCGCTGGCGGTTGTGCCTGCAAAGCTGGCCTCATTGTCATAGGTAAAGTTGGTGTTGATCCAATCGCGCATTACAACGATCAATGCCCCGCCGGTCAGAGTGCCGAACTGGCCCGCGACAAAGTCCAAAAACAGCTCAGAATGGCAATAGCGCGACGGCATCAGGTATTTGACCACATCGGTTGGTATCTGCGGGCGCGGTACTTCGCCAAGCGCTGCAATGTCGGGATCGGCGCGCGTTACCTCGACTTTGGTCTCATAGTGGCATTCAAACAGGCGGTCTGTTGTAATCCATCTGCGTGTGCCCAAGTCTTCCTCGCCTGCAATTTCGCGCGCCACAGACCCCGGATTCAGCATCAACCGGGTTTGGCGGCATTTTTGCGTCGCATCCGTTAAGGCTTCGATTTGCAGCAACACATCGCAGTGCTGCGGTGCCGCGTACAAAAGATGTGTTTTGATGAAAAAGTGCACTGCGCATCCAAACTCTCAAAGAACAAGTCGCCCCTATCGCAGGGAGTGACGGGACAGTCCATCTGAATTGAGGGGGGCTGAAACGTGGTCAATACCCCCCGACCAACTACCTCTCGCCACGCCTGTAAGGTGCCATCAGTGCTGCAGGGACCTCGGCACGGCGCGCGACTAATATCAGGGCGACGATGGACAAAACATAAGGTGCCATCAGGAACAATTGATAGGGCACCCCGTCAATCGCCGTTTGCAGACGCAGTTGATAGGCATCAAAGAACGCGAACAACAACGCCCCGATCAAGGCTTTGCCGGGCCGCCATGAGGCAAAAACCACCAGAGCGATGCAAATCCAGCCGCGCCCTTGGACCATTTCAGGGAAAAAGCTGTTGAACGCGGCGGTGGTCAGGAACGCGCCGCCGACGCCCATCAACGCAGATCCCGCCACGACAGCGCCAATGCGGATGCGCATGGGGTTCAGGCCCTGTGCGTCGACCGCATGGGGGTTTTCACCGGTCATACGGATGGCCAACCCCAATGGTGTGCGGGCCAGCACGTAGGCGATCACCGCAACAGACAAGAGCGCCAGATAAGTCGGCATCGTCTGTGAAAACAGGATCGGCCCGAGAATAGGAATGTCCGACAAAAGCGGGATATCCAGCGGGCGAAACGGCTCGATTGTGGGGGGCAGATCGCCCACTTCGACGATCAAGCGGTAAAGGTAGTATGACAGGGCAGACGCCAACAATGTGATGCCCAACCCCGACACGTGCTGCGACAGCCCCAGCGGCACAGTCAGCCCCGCATGCAAAAGCCCCATCAACCCACCAGCAAGGGCGGCCACCGAAAGCCCGACCCAAAGATCACCGCCCAGATAAACGGTCAGCCAACCGGTCATCGCCCCCATGGTCATGATCCCTTCGATGCCAAGGTTTAAAACGCCGGCACGTTCGCACAAAAGCGCGCCCAATACCCCGAATATCAAGGGGGTCGCAATCCGCAGCACCGCCGCCCAGAGGTTGGTGTTCCACAACAGTTCAATGGCTTCGATCATCGGCGCACCCGGTATGTTGTGAACAAAAGCGCGACGATCATGGTCAGCAGGCAAAGTGCGACAATCACATCGGCGATAAAGCTTGGCACGCCGGTGGCGCGGCTCATCGCGTCGGCGCCCACGAAAACTGTGGCGACAAAGGTTGCGGACGCGACCACGCCTGCCGGATGCAACGCGGCCAGCATGGCGACAACGATGCCCGCATAGCCAAAGCCGGGCGACATTGTTGTTGTAACCCCCGCCGTCACGCCCAGAACCTCGACAGATCCGGCAAGCCCTGCCAAAGCACCCGACAACAGTGCCACGCCCATCAGGGTTCGGGGCAGCGATACGCCGGCAAAGGCGGCAGCGGTCGGGTTCAGGCCCGCCGCGCGGGTCTCAAACCCGAAAACGGTGCGCGCAAAGATCAGCCAGACAGCGCCCGCCGCGGCAATGGCAAACAGCAACCCGGTGTGCAGCCGTGTGCCGGGGATCAGGTCGGGCAGGCGGAAATCGCGGTCAACGGGCACCGAGGACGGCCAGCCAAACGCCAACGGGTCCCGCAAGGGGCCTTCGATCATCAGACCGACAAAAAGGATCACGATGAAATTCAACAGCAGCGTGGTGACGACCTCGTCCACCCCGAACCGCAGGCGCAGATAGGCAGGTCCCGCCAAAAGTGCGGCACCGGCAGCCATGCCGGCGACCATCAAAACAGGAATGCCAAGGACGCCGGGCAGGGCCAGCGAATGGCCAATCCACGCCGTGACCAACGCGCCCATAAAAAACTGCCCTTCACCGCCAATGTTCCACAATCGCGCACGAAACGCGACCGCTACAGCAAGCCCGGTCAGGATCAAAGGGGTCGCGCGGGTGAACATCTCTGTAATTGCGAGCCGCGAGCCAAGCGCGCCGCGCAGCAATTCGACATAGGCCGTCAGCGGGTTCACGCCGGCTGCGGCGATCAGGAACGCGGCAATCAAGAGCGCCACAAGCACCGCCATAAGGGGGGCAAAAATGATGATGCGCAGCGGCACATCACTGCGCCTTTCAAGCCGCATGATCGTCCTCCTGCCAGATACCCGCCATCATCAGCCCCAGTTTCTGCGCATCTGCCTCAAGGGCCGCAACCGGTTTTGACAACCGGCCTTTAACGATGGCCTGAATGCGGTCCGAAAGGGCGACAGCTTGTTCCAACTCTTCTGAGATCAACAAGATTGCTGCCCCTTGCGCCCGCGCGGCCAACAGTTTTTCCAACACGGCGGCAATCGCCCCTTCATCAAGGCCACG
>JAFMHE010000107.1 GCA_017854675.1 Paracoccaceae bacterium
CGGCGCGGATATTCTGCGGCTCTGGGTGGCGCAGACCGATTACACCCAAGACCAGCGGATTGGCGACGAGATCCTGAAAGGCACCGCCGACAGCTACCGCCGTTTGCGCAACACGATGCGCTATATGCTGGGCGCGCTCAGTGATTTCACCGAAGCCGACCGGGTTGATCCTGCGGACATGCCAGAGCTGGAGCGTTGGGTTCTGCACCGGGTGGCCGAGTTGGATAAGGTCGTGCGTGACGGCTATGCCAAGTTCGATTTTCAGGGCGTCTTTCAGGCGGTGTTTACCTTTGCCACAGTCGATCTGTCGGCGTTCTATTTCGATATTCGCAAGGATGCGCTTTATTGCGATGGCGACACTTTGCGCCGCCGCGCGGCGCGGTCGGTTCTGGATATCTTGTTTCACCGTTTGACGACGTGGCTGGCACCGGTGTTGGTGTTCACGATGGAAGAGGTCTGGTTGGAGCGGTTCCCCGGTGAGGGGTCATCGGTTCACCTGACGGATATGCCCGAGACGCCAACCGCGTGGCTGGATGCCGATCTGGCCGCGAAATGGGCGCGCGTCCGTGCGGCGCGGCGTGTCGTGACGGCGGCGTTGGAAGTGCAGCGGGTTGAGAAGGTGATCGGCGCGTCATTGGAGGCGGCACCGACTGTCTATGTCGAGGATGCAGATCAACGGGCGGCACTTGAGAGCGTGTCGTTCGAGGATGTGAGCATCACATCGGACATCACGGTAAGCGGAGAGGCTGCACCAGAAGGCGCGTTCCGCATGCCAGAAACAGCCGGCGTTGCGGTGGTTTTCGCCAAGGCGGAGGGCGAGAAGTGCGCGCGCTGCTGGAAGGTGTTGCCGGATGTTGGCACCCATGCGCATGCAGGTGTGTGCGGGCGGTGTGATGCTGCGGTATCCGAGCTTGGCTAGGCTCGCTGTGGCTTGAAATAAGAGGGTGGGGGCGGACCGGTGGTCTGCCCCCAATTGTTTCGCATGCGAAACATTCGCGTTAACAATAGGTTAACCCCTAATTGGGCCTCTGCCCAGGTTTCGGATTGAGCCGTGGCGCAGAAGCGGTCAGGGTGGGTGTATGAAACAACGCAGCCTACATACGCAGTTTGGCGATCTGACCCTGACCGAAGTGGACGGCGCGATCACAGCGCTGGATTGGATATGGGCAGAGGTTCAGGATACGTCAGAGCTGTTGGATGAAGGCGTCAGGCAGTTGGATGAATATGCCTGCGGGACACGCGAGGTGTTTGATTTGCCGTTGCGGGTGGCGGGAAGTGATTTCCAGCGCGATGTCTGTGCGCAGATGTCTGCGATCCGGTTCGGCTATACCTGCACCTACGGTGATATTGCAAAAGCGCTGGGCGCGCCTGCGCAGGCGGTCGGCGGGGCTTGTGGCGGGAACCCGATCCCGATCATCATTCCGTGTCACCGCGTGATGGGGGCAAAAGGGCTTACGGGGTTTTCCGGGCGCGGTGGGGTCGAGACCAAGGTCGCTTTGCTGCGTCACGAGGGGGCGGCGGGGTTGCTGATCTGATCGTTGAACGCGAATGGTGCGATGTGATGCACCTGCGGGATCGAGTTTATTTGGAAAATTGAAAGGGATTGGGACGGCGCGCAATATTGGCGTGGGTTTGAGTGCCGCGACAGAATGCTATTGCCGTGGCTCGGTCAGTTGTTGGGCGGCGCCTGCCAGCACGAGGTAGATCGACGTGATCACAAGACCCCAATGTGCCCAGCTTTCGGGGTGGAAATCCACCCATGCGGCCCAGCCTGCAAAGACGGTCCATGCCAGTGCCATCGGCAGTGTGATCAGGCGCCAGCGCTCTGTGCGCACAGGGTGGACGAATTTGATCGGCAGGAACATTGTGATTGACAGGGCCGTCACGATGATCAGGCACAGCCACCATGAGGGGGAAAGGGCGAACAACACCAGCACCAGCATGTTGAAGCAACCCGGAAATCCGGAGAAGGAGTTATCTTTTGTTTTCATGCGTGTGTCGGCGAAATACATCGCAGATGCAAAGGTGACGATGATGATCATGACCCAGCCGCTCCACCCGTCCATGAGGCCGGATTTAAACAGCGCGAAGGCTGGGATGAACACATACGTCAGGTAGTCGATGATCAGGTCCAGCAGGACGCCGTCGAATTCGGGGGCGTTGGTTTTGACGTCAAACCGGCGTGCCAAGGGGCCGTCGATGCCATCAACGAAAAACGCAACCACCAGCCACAAGAACATCAGGTCCCATTTGGCCTCTACGGCCGCAAGCATTGCCAGCATGGCAAAAACGGCGCCGGTGGCTGTGAAAAGATGGACAAGGAGGGCGCGCATTTGGATGGTCATAGCGCAGGTGTCGCAAATCCGTGGGGGGGATGCAAAAGGAAAAGACCTAAGTCGAGCGTTTGCGGTTCATTAGGTTTTCAGGGCGTGTCACGCGCGCGTGTTTTGAGGTAGGCGTCGGGGTCAGGGGCAGGCTGCATCAAGAACTTGCACCATGCGGTTTGTTCGGTCTGGATGATGTCCAGTTCCCACACGCAAGCCACGGCGGGGCGTGTCACGGTGTACAATGGTACGGCGGCATCGTAATTTTGCCGGTGGATGTGCTGACATAGAACCGAACACTGCGCCCACCAAGGGCCGAGATTGTGAGGCCGGCATCACCGGGGTGTCCTTTTACGAGCGATCGTGCGACGCTATACTGATTGTCACAGGGGTCAAATCCGCGCGGTGTTTGTCTTGCGCGGTTTTTATCTGGCATTGTCAGCGTTGCCCGGTTTTTGAGGAGCGGTTTTATGCCTGAGTTCATGGGGAGCGCGTTTCAGATCGAGGTGCAAAAGCGCATGTTGGCCCGCCATGACTGGATCAAGCTGCAACCGGATGTGGCCAATGGCGGGCGGGTTATGAACTTTCTCGAGCCTGCGCAGACAGGGTGGGATGTGGTTGGCCAATACTTGGCCGAGGACGGTATTGTCGTGTTGAATGCGCAAGCGCGCGAGAACGCCCTAGAGCAAGCGCGCAGCATCTTTGGCGCAGGCTATGACTACCCGATGTGGGATGTGTATCTTGGGTCAAAGGAGGCTGTGCAGGCGGCGTGCCGGGCCCATGTCGCCGCCACGCCGGTGCCCGAGGGCTGGCGGATTGAATGCCTGCGTGCACCTGATATCCAGCAGATGGAGACCGTACAGGCCCTGAACATGGAAACCGGGGTTGCGCCCTATCCGGGGTTTTATATGCGCAGTGAGGTGGTTCCGTCGATGACAGCCTGTTTGTGGGATGCGCAGGGGGTTTTGGCGGCCACAGCAGCGGTAAATGCGCGGTTTCATCCGGCATCGCGGCTTGGGCGGCATATCTTTAAGGGGTCAACCAGCGTAAAGCCTGTCTATCAGGGGCGCGGGTTGGGCAAGCTGGTCAATGCGCATGTGTTGATCGACAGTCAGGTGGCGATGGGCTGGACCGGGGTGCTGTCGCAGGTTTCCGCCACAAATATCGCCTCTCAAAAGACGATTGCGGCGGCGGGGTTGCAGCCGCAAAGTGCATTGATGACGGTTGCGGTGTTGGCCAAGGGAGAGATCTTTACCCGCTGATCGACAGAACCGGTGTTTCTATGTGCCACTTGCGCTTGACCCCTTTGGCGATTCCCACTAAAGCCCGAGGAGAAGTTTCAGGGTCGCATTGCGCGGCCTCTTTTATGTGTTGCGCCATGTGGGCAGCCACACCACTAAAACAAAGGATGATCCTATGTCGCGTGTTTGCGAACTGACCGGAAAAGGCCCTATGACGGGCAACAACGTAAGCCACGCGAACAACAAGACGCGTCGCCGCTTTTTGCCGAACCTGAATGACACCACGCTTCAATCCGAAGCGCTGGGCCGTTCGTTCAAGTTCCGCATCTCTGCACATGCGCTGCGTTCTGTGGACCACCGCGGTGGTTTGGACAAGTTTCTTGCCAAGGCAAAAGACGTCGAGCTGTCTGCCAACGCATTGAAGGTCAAAAAAGCGATAGCAAAGGCGTCAGTAGCGCCCGAAGCGCTGGCGTAAGCCATTCATCACCGTTGGTGATTTAGAGAACCCCGTGCGGCAATCCGCGCGGGGTTTTTCGTTGTTTTCCCCTCGCACCTGTCAGAGATGTGAAGTACATATCGCGATAACATGATACGTTTGATCACCTGCCTTGCGCTGGCTTTGATGCTGGCCCTGACGAGCCAAAGCATGGCTGTCGCGCGCGGTTCTGCCGCGGCGACGGGCCAGATTGTGTTGTGTACAGGGGCAGGGCCGGTAGCGATCTATGTCGATGCCGAAGGGCAGCCGACGCACGCGCCGCATATCTGTCCTGATTCTGCGCTGAACGTGTTGTTCGAGGTGGCAAAGCCCGTGCTGCGCAGCCCGATGCGTGTGGTGGCGTTTGAAGTTGTGCCCGCGTACCTGCCAAGTCCGCCAAGGCCCGCGCGGATTGATGTGCCGCCATCACGGGGCCCGCCCGGTGTGGACCGCAACCAGACCTGACGCACAACACAACAATTAGGACAATGACATGACACGTTTTTTCACCGCAGCTGTTGCTGCGACCCTTCTGCTATCCACTGCTGCCCTTGCCGAGATCATGGTAAAAGACCCTTACGTCCGCAGTTCCACCCCCAGTTCGCCCACGGGTGCTGCGTTTATGATGCTGATGAACACGGGCGACGCGGACGACAGGCTTGTCGCTGCCTCCTCTGATGTGGCGGGGCGGGTTGAATTGCACACCCACACCGAGGACGCCAATGGCGTGATGCGCATGGGCGAGGTTGAGGGGGGTATTCCGGTCCCTGCGGGCGAGACAGTGATGCTCAAACGTGGGGGGCTGCATGTGATGTTCATGGGGCTGACAGCCCCGCTGGTACAAGACAGCGAGATCGACGTGACGCTTACCTTTGAAAAGGCTGGCGATATGCAGATCAAAATACCCGTGGACCACGCACGCAAGCCCGATCATGGGGCGATGGACGGTTCCAGTATGGACCATTCGAATGACGGCTGATGCCTGACTAAGGTCTAAAGCGGCGGCAGGCACAGCGTCGGCCGCCGTTTTTCTATCTACTTCTTCAGCAGATCGTCCACCCATGCGGTGACCGTTTGGGAGGCAGGGCCGATGCGGTGTTCGGCAAACTGGTTGCCCACGGCGGAACGTTCGAGGTTGAATTCAATCGTATGGGCGCCGCTGCGGCGGGCTTCGGCCACGAAACCGGCGGCAGGATATACGTTGCCAGAGGTGCCGATGGCCGCAAATAAATCCGCCTCTGTCAGGTGCCGGAACAACGTCTCCATGTCATAGGGCATTTCGCCGAACCAGACGATATCGGGCCGCGCCGAAGGGGCCGTGCAAGACGGACAGGCATCGCCCGGTGACATCACCATAGGCGCGGGCCAGCGGTGGTCGCAATCGGCGCAGAGTGCGCTTTTGAGATGCCCGTGCATATGATAAAGCGTGGTTGTGCCGCCGCGTTCGTGCAGGTCATCGACGTTTTGCGTGATGACGACCACCTCGGCCTCATGTTCGACCTCAAGACGTGCCAGCGCGCGATGGGCGGCGTTCGGCTCTACCGAGGCGGCTTGGGCGCGGCGGGCATTATAAAAATCCACAACCAGTTTTGGATCGCGCACAAAGCCTTCGGGTGTGGCCACGTCTTCGATGTGGTGTTGCGCCCAAAGGCCGTCTTCGGCGCGAAAGGTTTCGATCCCGCTTTCGGCAGAGATGCCTGCCCCGGTGAGGATGACGATTTTGCGCATTTTCAGGTTCCTCCGTGAACGACGGTTGCCCTTGTGTCATATGATCGACGCGGGGCGTCAAGCACATGGCGCGCCGTGTCGGGCATGATGATTGCCGAACATCAACGCGCCGTCGCGTGCCCCTTGGGGTATGATGCGTTAATAGCCCTTGAAAACCGCTGCAAATGCGCTCATTTAAGCGCGGACCCCGATTTATGGGGGAATCTATGTAGGAGAGACCATGGCCAAGGAAGATACGCTCGAATTTCCCGGTGTCGTTAAGGAACTCTTGCCTAACGCGACGTTTCGGGTCGAGCTGGAAAACGGCCATGAGATCATCGCGCATACGGCAGGCAAGATGCGTAAAAACCGCATCCGCGTTCTGGCAGGCGACAAAGTACAGGTGGAAATGACACCTTACGATCTGACCAAGGGTCGGATCAACTACCGCTTCAAGTAAGCTATTGTTTATATTGGGGTCAGGCAGCCCAAGGCGGCTTGAGCTATTGGCGCAGATCGGGATCACTCCCGATGCCATTCGCGCGCCTGATATTGATGAAACCCCTTTGAAAGCTGAATTGCCGCGCCCCTATTGCGCCCGCATGGCGCGCGAAAAGGCGGCGGCCGTGCCTTGCGACGCAGGCGATATCGTGCTGTGCGCGGACACGACTGTTGCCTTGGGGCGGCGTATTCTGGGCAAGCCCGAAAATGCGTCCGAGGCGGAGGCGTTTTTACGGCTTATGTCAGGGCGACGTCACAAGGTGATAACGGCTGTTGCTGTGAAATGCGGCGAAAAGCAGTGGCTGCGCGATGTTCAAAGCAGTGTGAAGATGAAATCCCTGTCCGACGCCGAGATTGCCGATTATCTGGCAACGGGTGATTGGCAGGGCAAGGCAGGCGGTTACGGCATCCAAGGGCCTGCCGGGGCGTTGATCCCGTGGATCAGCGGCTCGTTCAGTGCCATCGTCGGTTTGCCGCTGGCCGAAACTGCAAATCTGTTGCGCGCCGCTGGGCATCCGCATTTCAATCATACCCCATCAGGAGAGACGCCATGAAGGGCCGCACCATTGTTCTGGACCATTTGGGCGAGGTCGAGGCCGCCGCCCTTATGGTGGACGGAAAGTTGGATGACCTGTTGGTCGACAATCCCGCGCCGCGCCCCGGTACGATTTACCGTGCGATTGCAGACAGGCCTGTCAAAGGGCAGGGGGGTATGTTCCTCAAGACCCCTGATGGCAGTGCATTTCTGCGCCAGATCAAAGGGCTGGCCCCCGGTCAGCCGATCCTTGTGCAGGTCAGCGGCTATGCCGAGCCGGGCAAGGCGATCCCGGTCAACGCCAAGGTTCTGTTCAAGAGCCGCTATGCGATTGTGACGCCGGATGCGCCGGGCCTGAATATCTCGCGCAGTATCCGCGATGAGGCAGAGCGCGAACGCCTGCAAGAAATCCTGCACGATGCCGCCGCCGAGGCGCCTTATGGCGTGATCATGCGGTCGTCTTGCGCAGATGCGGATGGCGACGAGATCAGCGAAGACATCGTTGCGATGCTGAGCCTTGCCGACGACGTTATGAACGATGCAGGAACCGACATGGAGATGCTGTCGGAAGGGGATGGTCCGCATGTTTTGGCGTGGCGCGACTGGACGGCGCCCGCAGAGGTGGTCACACAGGCGGGCGGATTTGAAGACCACGGTGTTCTGGATGCGCTGGATGCGGCGCGCGGCGCGTTGGTCGGGCTGGGCGGTGCGGCAAGCATGTACGTAGAGCCGACACGCGCCTTGGTCGCGGTAGATGTGAACACTGGCAACGATGCGTCCCTTGCAGCGGGGATCAAGGCCAACATGGCCTGTGCGGCGGCATTGCCCCGCGCGCTGCGGGTGCGGGGCCTTGGTGGGCAGATCACGCTGGATCTGGCGCCGATGCCCAAAAAAGACCGCCGCCCGTTCGAGAACGCGCTGCGCACCGCTTTTCGTGCCGATGACGTTGAAACGACGTTGGTCGGCTGGACCCCGCTGGGCCATTATGAATTGCAGCGCAAACGCTTGCGCGCGCCATTGGGAGAGGTTTCGCAATGAGCTGTCCGATCTGTAAAAAGCCTGTCAGCGCCGCAGATCGCCCGTTTTGTTCGCGCCGCTGTGCGGATGTGGATCTATCCAAATGGCTGAACGGATCCTATGCCGCGCCCTCGACCGACCCCGACGATATCGAGGCCGCGATCGAGGCATCAGAGGCCGCACAGGACGCGCCATCCAAGCCACATTAGGCGCGTGCATTAAACTTCTATCAAAAGCGCAAAAAGAGGCTGGACACGCCCGCACCGACCGCCTAAACCGCGCACACCCGACCACTTAGGTGGCCTCCCGTGCCCGGGTAGCTCAGGGGTAGAGCAGTGGATTGAAAATCCTCGTGTCGGTGGTTCGATTCCGCCCCCGGGCACCACTTCAAGATCCAGCAACGTCCAGTGACGTCCAACTTATTGTAATGGTTGGATTCCGAGTCCAGGGGTGTCCACCTAAAACCAGTGACAGCGACAAAAGTTGGGGGTATAATAAAAGGTACGCATTATTTGATTCCGAGTTTGCCAGTGCCCCTGTCCGATGTCGCCATCCGTAACCTCAAGTCGCGAGAAAAGCCCTTCAAGGCGACCGACTCGCATGGCCTCTACCTGCTGATAAATCCAACGGGATCAAGGCTTTGGCGCTTTAAGTACCGGTTCAACGGCAAGGAAAAACTACTGGCGTTGGGCAGCTACCCGCTGGTCGGTCTCAAGCTCGCGCGGGAAAAACGAGACGATGCGCGTCTGTTGCTCGTCGAGGGGTATGATCCGTCCATCGAACGCAAGCGAAGAAAGCGCCAAGAATTTCTCGAGCAAGGCATCTCCTTTTCGGACCTGGCCGCGGAATATCTCGATAAGTTGCGCCGCGAAGGGCGGGCCGCGCAGACCCTCAAGAAGCTTGGGTGGATTATTTCCCTGACAGAGGCGCGTCTTGGTGACATGGAAGTGAAAGACATCGAGACGCAGGACATCCTCGCCTGCCTCCGAGTGATAGAAGCCGAGGGCAAGTTCGAGACCGCAGGACGTTTGAGATCTACGATCGGTGCGATCCTGCGCTACGCGATCGCCACGGGCCGCGCGACGACCGACCCAACGCAGGCCTTGAAGGGGGCTCTCATCAGCCCGAGGAAAAAGCACCGCTCTGCATTAACGGACAAGCGCGAGTTGGGGGCGTTGATGCTGGCCATTGATGCCTATTCCGGCGAGCCGAAAACGGCCATCGGTTTGCAACTCCTGGCTATCTTGGCCCCGAGACCCGGCGAGCTTCGTCTTTCAAGCTGGGACGAGTTCGATTTTGAAGAGGCGACTTGGCGTATTCCAGCAGAAAGGATGAAGATGCGCCTTCCGCACCGTGTCCCGCTTCCGCGACAAGCCGTGGGCTGGTTGGAAGACCTTGCGCGGTATCGCCAAAAGAGTGACCTGTTGTTTCCGTCGACACGCGACTGGAAGAAAGCGATTTCGGAAAACACCTTCAACCAGGCCATCCGTCGGATGGGCTACGACAAGGACATGGTCACCGCCCACGGCTTCCGCGCGACTTTCTCGACATTGGCCAACGAGTCCGGCAAGTGGAACCCCGACGCGATCGAGCGAGCGCTTGCCCACGTGGAAGGCAACGATGTGCGCAGGGCTTACGCACGCGGTGAGCACTGGGACGAGCGGGTGGAAATGGCGCAATGGTGGGCCAACGAGTTGGATCTTTACCGCGAGCAAGTCGCCGTATGACTGAGGCAGGCAAATCATCGGAGAACGAAGGCGCGGATACGCGCGGTATCTCGATCGAAACCGCGTCCAAGGTCGTGCTGGCGTCCGAGGCACCTCTCAAGGTCGGTATAATAGATGAGCACTTTTGCGCGGCGCTGAACCACCTTGTAGCCGAGATTACTGTGCTCTCTTTGTCGCGCGACACTAGGAGTGCACGTAAGGAGATCGATCGCTTGGAGCGTGCCTTCCAGTCATACCAGCGCTTGGCCGAGAAGTTGCCTTCGCACGGTTTGTTCCCACCATCCTTTTAGTTTCAGTTTTGCTAGCGCTCGCACCCTTAACCGTATCGCGCGCAACCCAAAAAGGTGTCAGCAGCATTACAAGCCTTTTTATGTATGGCTTGAGCATGTTTGCACTGCCTGCTTTGTATGAGCCCACCCTTACAGGGTGGTGTAATTTGGTAGGTAGTGGATGCTACGGTGATGGATGGACCGATTTGTGGATCTTATTATGGACTTCAGCGGCTGCTCTAGTCGTTTTAATAATCGTTAGTGCAATAGCGATTTTCCAATATTCAGATACTGACGCATAGCTAGGCTTTGGAATCATAACCAAAAGATCACGGTTGCGACGAGAGCGATAGCCGAAAGGAAGACCTTGGGGCTTCGGTCGTAACGCGTGGCGACGCATCACTAGTCCTTTAGACGTTTGAACATGATTTCGACCCGGTTGCGCTTTCTGTCGTTTCCTTTGCTGTGCGGTAGCAACGACTTCAAATTTCTTATCGCGAGACTTACTCGGGATTTTCTTGAATAAAATTCCTGTCATAAAGCTCGTTTGAGAGAGGACGGTCGAGCGAAACGACACCGGCAACCCCATCAATCGATGACGTTTGAAGTGTCGTCAGCCAAGGCAGGATATCAAGGATTTTCTGTGTTGTTGGTGTCTCATCAAGGACTTCGATCTCTACCCCCGTCAGCGCATACGCACCGTCTTTCTCTGGAAAAATATCATCTCGCTCTGCGCGTCGCACACTGAGAGGATCCAACGGATCTTCAAACACAACCAACTGCGGCCAAAATCGCTTTGGAACACTGCGTATTGAAAACAAGTCTGGTGTCTGGGCGAGCGCTTCGAGAGTGGCGGCCGGGTCTTTGTCATACTCTGCATCGAACGCCCCATATGCTACAACGTGGCCAATGCCTCGCGGAATTAAGGCGAACGTTGTGCGCTCTGGCCCGAAATCGATCACGATGGCCTCACCCCCGAAAGAGGACGTAAGTTCCGTGTTGGTAAGTGGCAGACGCTCCGAATAATATCTATACGTCTTAACGCCAACGCCGAAAGCCGTAGTCGGTCCATCAGGTGTTTGAAAGTGAAGGGTCAAGCGTTCATAAACACGATATGTCTGTTTGGGGAGACACCCTGCCAAAGTTGCAACCATTAAGATCAGAAGAAAGGCACTTATTATTTTCAATTTTCATACCGTATATTGGATATCGGGTTATTTGACGACAGTGTTCCATAATTTAGAAAATTACGCAGCAATAAATTTTCACGACCCCTTTACCTGTTATCCGCCACGAAAGAGGACATTCAGACGAAG
>JAFMHE010000108.1 GCA_017854675.1 Paracoccaceae bacterium
TACGGCAGAACAAGGGTCATTTCATGTGCCACCCGCTGCGCGTCATATGCGGTTTTGTTGTGATTAACTGAATATTTTCAAATGCTTGCGGCACTGCCACTTTTCAGCTTGGCTGCTAAATCTGCGATAAAACCGGCTTGCTCAACTGTATCGGGAATCGAAACACCACGCGCGCGGGATACCGTTGCGATGGCATCGGCACTGCTTTGACCCAGCGCCATCAGAACCCCCGCCGTCACCATTCCCGACCGCCCGATGCCCGCACGGCAATGCACACCGACCCCGTGACCCGCCCGCAAAAGCGTTGATATCCGATGAATCAGCGCGGCAAACGCAGCCGCATCCGGCAACCCGAAATCAACGATCGGATAAGAAATGAAGTCTATTTCGTGATCAATACAATGCCGGGGCTCGTCCAGAACACCCAGATCGGCCATCTCGTCATCCGGCAGCAACGACACCAGCGTGTCGAAACCCAGATCGCCAAAATGGCGGACAGCGCTCTCAAGACCCTCTGCACCGGGGCAAGGCAAAATCCAGAGCTTGCCGGGCAGGGTGTCCGCAACCAGATAGGTCTCGGGTGTCACTTAGCCCGCCACGCCTGCCTCTGCGGCGATCTGTTTGCGTGATTTACGCTGCCGCTCCGTCGCGGATTTCAACTGGCCACAGGCGGCCATAATGTCTTCGCCACGCGGCTTGCGGATCGGTGAGGCATAGCCCGCCTTATAAATGATGTCGGCAAACGCGCGGATGCGGTTGTTTGACGACCGCGTATACGGCGCACCGGGCCACTCGTTGAAAGGGATCAGGTTGATCTTGGCCGGGATGCCGCGAATGAGCTCAATCAACCGGTGCGCATCCGCGTCGCTGTCGTTCACACCGTTCAGCATGACATACTCGAACGTGATCCGCTCCGAGTTTGACACCTTGGGGTATGCGCGCAGTGCCTCGACCAGTTCCGCGATGTTCCAGCGCTTGTTGATTGGCACCAGCTTGTCGCGCACCTCATCCGTGGTGGCGTGGAAACTGATCGCCAGTTGGCAGCCGATTTCCTGTGCGGTGCGCGCAATCTCCGGCACAACACCAGAAGTGGACAGGGTAATGCGGCGGCGCGAAAGCTGGATGCCCTCTTGGTCCATTGCAATCTTCATCGCGTCGCGGACGTTCTCGAAATTATAGAGCGGCTCACCCATGCCCATCAGCACGATGTTGGACAAAAGCCGCGTCTCGTCCTTTGGCGCGCCAACCTCTGGCCATTCGTCCAGATCGTCGCGGGCGACCATGACCTGACCGATGATCTCACCCGCCGTCAGGTTGCGCACCAGTTTCTGTGTACCGGTGTGGCAGAATGAACAGGTCAGCGTACAGCCCACCTGCGATGACACACACAGCGTGCCGCGCCCCTCTTCGGGGATGTAAACAACTTCGACCTCATGCCCGCCTGCAATGCGCACCAGATATTTGCGCGTGCCGTCCTCTGACACCTGACGGGTCACAACCTCGGGCACCTCGATCACAAACTTCTCGGCCAGCTCGGCACGAAACCCTTTGGAAAGATTCGTCATCTCGTCAAAGTCGCGCTTGCCCCATTGGTAAATCCACTGCCAGATTTGCCCGACCCGCATCTTGGCCTGTTTCTCCGGCGTCCCCTCGGCAATCAGCGCATCGCGCATCCCTTCGCGGGTCAACCCGACAAGGTTTACCGGCCCATCCGGCAATTTGCGCGGAATGGTGTGGACGTCTTGCGTGATGGGGGCATTGGCAGACATTTGATACGACTCACTTAGACAAGGGTTGCGTCTTCATACACAAAACACCCCGATAGTAAAAACAAGGGCGGGCTCACACCCCCCTTATGCTTCAATTTTCCAAATAACCTCTGGGGTTTGGGGCAAAGCCCCAAGATGGATCATCCCGCACAACACCCAAATCTGTGCGAAATGCTGACCTCATCCACCGCAACGATTTGCCGCATCCTCTACAGCGGCCGTAAACCCAAGCAGCGAAAACGTATCTTTGGTGTTCGTCCCGCGACCGGACCGGGCAGACAATACCGCGTCCGCGCCGCGCTTCATCGCTGCAATGATCTTGGCATCATCATCGGTGGTCGCTGGCCACGCCCATTCACCTTCGGTGAACAATTCAAACGAATCGCCAGAAATATTCATGTTCACGGTCGATCCGGGTGCAAACGGATAGCCTCCGGTAAAGGCGACCTGACCCTTTGCACCGGCTGACGGGCGGTAAAACACCATCAAAAGCGTTTGCCCACGGTTCACAGCAACCACACGCCCATCGCGCGAGTTGACAGTTTCTTTTGGCGTGGACACGCCCCAACACTCTGTCGGATTGTCCTCAACGAACACGCTCCAGTCGGTCTTGGCTGCAACCCTGTTTGTGCTTTGGTCTTGCGCCATCGCACCGGATGCCAACAAGGCCGTCAGCCCAAATGCGCACCCTAACGTCTTTCGAATTCCCATCTTTACAGACTCCAGCTGTCACAAACCTCAATATGCCCCAGACCCCAGCGACGGTATTCGGGTACCGTTCTTATGCAAGCGCCTGTTATCTTGTCGACAACAAGCATATTAACGTCAAACAGGCGACAGGCGAAACCCTGATTGGCAGGTTTTCGCGCAAACAGCAGGTGAAATGATGACCCAACCAGCCCCTTTTGCAGAAATCTGGCGCGGCGCCTTCCTTGAAAGCGTCCATTATGGCCATGCCGTCATCTGCGATGCAGGCGGCGATATCGTCGAGGCATGGGGCGATCCCGAGAAAGTGATCCTGCCACGGTCGTCGTCAAAGATGATTCAGGGCCTGCCCCTGATCACTTCGGGTGCCGCAGACAAAGCGGGACTGACAACCGAACAACTGGCGCTGGCGTGCGCATCGCATGAGGCGGCCGCGATCCATACCGACCGCGTCGGCGTCTGGCTGAATACGCTGGGACTGGACGAGACTGCATTCCGGTGTGGTCCGCAAGAACCACGTGACACGGACGCGCGCAGCGCCTTGATCCGCGCGCATGAAACGCCTTGCAAAATCCACAACAATTGCTCTGGAAAGCACACAGGTTTCCTGACCCTGAACCAGCATCTGGGCGGCGACGCAGACTACATTGACCCCGCCCATCCGGTCCAACGCGCCTGTTTGGAAGCGTTCGAGCGGACCACTCGCGAAACCTCCCCCGGCTTCGGCATCGACGGCTGCTCTGCACCAAACTACGCCTGCACATTGCATGGTATGGCCCGCGCGATGGCCCATTTCGCGGCTGCCCCTGACGGTTCTGCCGAGGCACGCTTGCATCAGGCGATGCGCCTGCATCCCGAACTGGTGGCAGGCGAGGGCCGCGCCTGTACCGAACTGATGCGCGCGATGAACGGTAAAGTAGCGGTGAAAACCGGTGCCGAAGGGTTCTTCATCGCAATTCTACCGGAACAAAAACTTGGCATCGCGCTCAAGGCCGCTTGCGGCACCACCCGCGCCGCCGAATGTGCAATTGCTGCTCTGTTGGTGAAACTGGGTGTGCTTGACGCGAACCACCCCGCAACCCTCAAGCGGATGAACGCCCCGATCGCGAACTGGGGGGGCGTTGTGACGGGCACACTCAAACCCGCAACATCCCTCTTATAATTTCTTTTTGGCCTTAAATACTTTCCGCAGCTCGTTCATGGTGCACCATCGGATCAAGACCGATGGATGCCGAACCATGCGCCCCAACGGTCGCCGCGGTCACGCGGCGAAATCATTCCGGCCATACCCCTGCACAAACAGCAGCGCAGTCAGGTCGCCGAAATTCACCCGCACATCGCATTGCGCCGCAACAGATGGCTTGGCATGCAATGCCACGCCCAAGCCTGCGCGCCCCAGCATGCCCAGATCATTCGCACCATCACCCACAGCAATCACATCGCTTGCCGCCAAACCCAACCGGGCTGTAATTTCTTCCAGCGCATCCACCTTGGCCTGCTTGCCAAGGATCGGCATCCCGACCTGACCGGTCAGCACACCGTCGTGGATAATCAGTGTATTCGCACGGTTTTCGTCAAACCCCAGCATCTCTGACACCCGCGCCGTAAAGGCCGTGAATCCACCCGATACCAAGGCCGCGTGCGCCCCATGCGCTCTCATGGTGGCCAGCAGTGTTATTCCGCCGGGCATAAGTGTGATCCGCTCTGCCAACACCTTGTCGATGACGCTTGCGTCCAGCCCTTTCAGCAAGCCGACCCGCTCGTTCAGCGCCCCCTCAAAATCCAGCTCACCGTTCATGGCCCGCGCGGTGATGGCTTTGACATGCGCACCGACGCCCGCCACCTCGGCCAGCTCGTCAATGCACTCCTGTTCGATCATGGTGCTGTCCATATCGGCCAAAAGCATCCTTTTGCGCCGCGTGGCTGTCTGAACCAGGACCAGATCAACGCCCATTGCCTGACAGCTTTCCCAAACTTCTTCAAAGTTCGCAGGCGCGACGGGCACCGTGAATTCCGCCGCTTCATCCGCGCTTAACCAAAGCGCATCACGACCGCCCCAAGCGTTGCGCAGGCTGTCGACCAATGCGGGATCAAGGGTGCGGGCCTTGGGTGAGGTAAGCAAGATGATGGTAAACATGGGCAAAACTTTCGATCCGCGTCAGGTGTGTCGCCAAAATACGACCGACCGGCGGTTTAGCCACATTTCAGCGATTGCACCAGAGCGCGCCGCGCCACAACCGCGCTTCTCCAACTAAGGATATGAGGGAAAAGGTTGCGCGGCTGTCGGTCATACGGGGCGACCGGTTCCGGGGCTTTCCCCTCAAACCACCATCACTGTCTGCATCGCGTCAGGTCAGAACGCCCATTGATGGCCAACAAGCTTTTCACTTTGATCCCAAAGCCTCTTGGCCGTATCCGCGTCGAGGATATAGGACGCCACTTTTGCGTCACCGACAGGCCCGCGCATGCCCCCCAAGCTGGTCGGACCATAGTATCCGCCGCGTTTCGCCTGCGTCCCTGCGGCGGCCAACGCTGTGGGCAAGGCACCGTCGGGTGCGGATTGTGCAAGCAAAGGGTTTGTAATTTTGTAGAGGGCGTTAAAAAAACCCGTCGGGCCGGTGCTTTGCAGGTTGGTATTTGTACATCCCGGATGGCAGCCAATGCTGATCGCCTTGCGCCCTGACGCCAGCAGTCGTCGATCCAGTTCAAGTGCGAACAACAGGTTCGCGCCTTTGCTTTGAAAATACGCGTCCGTCGGGGTGTATTTTTTTCTGCCCATCAGATCATCAAGGCGGATCTTTGCGGTGAGATGCGCAATGCTTGATAGTGTCACGACACGACCGGCAGCCGCGTCGACCGTGTCAATCAACAGCCCTGACAACAGAAAATGCCCAAGGTGGTTCGTTCCGAACTGCATCTCAAAACCATCGGCAGTTTGCAGTTCGGGGGTTTGCATGATGCCGGCATTGTTAATAAGCGCGTCGATTTCGGGATATTTCACGCGTATTTCTTCGGCTGCTTTGCGGACAGAAGATAGATCGCTGAGGTCCAGTTGAATGGTATCCACCTGACCGCGAACATGTGTCCGAAGCCGGCCAGCGGCTTCTTGTGCTTTCTTGTCTGACCGGCATGCCAGAACGATGTCGCCACCCACTTTTCCAAGGTGCTTGGCGGCGTCGAACCCGATCCCAGAATTGCCACCGGTGATGACATAGACTTTGCCCCTCAGGTCAGGCAATTGATCTGCAGTCCAGTTCGTAAAACCGCTGTCCATCAGGGTCTTGCTGCGTTCTTTGTTCGCCATTTTGCTGTTCTCTCTTGCTAAGGCGACGCTGGCATAAACTGCCGTGTCGCTGGTTTTGCGACCTACCGGCCCGCCAGCGTTCGCAGCGGGCTGGCACAGGTGTAACGGCAGACTTTGCGCCGCGCTGGTCGGTGCAAGCAATAGCCGATACGTGCGGGCCATTCACTATGGCTGCGGTTGACGCCAAATGGCACTTGCAAAGCAGCCTGAGCGACAAACTGGATACGTTCTTTGAACTGGGACCGTTAAATTGGTACGACATCGTCCAAAGCTCGCCGGAGGCCGCTGATCTGATTGATGGTATCAACGCGGTTGCAAAGGACGAAATGGTCGAGATTGCAAAACACTGCAATGCGCGGTTTGAGGCTCTTGTCCATGCGCACACCCCGAAAGGATCACAGCTTTGGCTTATGGCTCCGGAAATTGCTGATTTCATCTACTCAAGCAGCATGAACGCGAAACACAACGCGGCAAACCGGGGTGTTCTTGCGGCACGTTTGACTGTGTTAAAGCAGGCGGTTTTGGCCTTGCTCAATACCCCCGAAGGCAAGGGCTAGCAGTTTGCACCAGCCACAATTGCACACGTTGGCTAGATTTGCCTTAATGATCCTCGCATAGAGATCGAAACCGCGAGCTGCTGCTTTGCGCCCGTGCTGCGCCCTTCGACCATATCAATCAATTCTTTTGCGGCGATGCATCCCATTTCACGGTGGGGCACATGTACGGTGGTCAGTTGGGGTTGCAAAACGCTGGCCAATTCGATGTCGTCAAAACCGGTAATTGAAACGTCATCGGGGATACGCAACCCAAGCTCGTGCGCCTTGCTGATCGCCCCGGCAGCCAAAACATCGTTTCCGCACATCACGACAGTTGGTTTGGGGTCGATCTGCATCAGCGTCTCGAATGCTGCCGCCCCGTTTTCGATTTCGTAAGACGTTTCGATAACCGGTATCTGGCCAGGATCGAGGCCGTGCGCGGCGACGCTTTCCTTGATGCCGCGCAATCGGCCTTCGGCACGGTCATTGCCCTCGATGATACCTGAAATCACCGCGATCCTGATATGCCCCATCGAAAGCACCCGATCCGCAAGCATCCGCATCGCCGCACAATTGTCGAACCCTACCGAGGCGTGATCACGATCAGGCAGCGAGGCCCACGCCAACATCGTCGGAATGCCGCGCCGTTCAAGATAGTCATAGACTTCCTGTCCACGCGCGTAACCGATCAGCAAAAGACCGTCCGCGCCCCGCGCAACAAGGGCGCGGATTTGCTCGGCCTCAAGCTGGGGTTGATAGGCGCTGCTTGAAACCAGCAGATTATAACCCGAGGCGTACAAAGTCTCCTGAAACGCTTGCAGGCCTCTTGCAAAGATCGCGTTTTCCATCGTGGGAATAATGGCACCAATTGTGTTGGTTCGTTTCGCGGCCATCGCCCGCGCGTTAAAGTTGGGCGTATAGCCCAGCTCGTTGATAACCTTCATGACCCGCTCGCGGGTTTTAGCCGATACCTTTTGTTCTTCGTTCAAGCAGCGCGACACGGTCGCTGTCGACACACCAGCGACGCGCGCAACATCATCGAGCGTTGGAATGGACCGCGGCGTGGTCATGGCTGTGACGAACCCTTTCCCGTTGGTTGTCCCAGCATCATAGGACCATATTACACATTGCACACTCGCAAATATGTAAACGCTTGCACGAATCAATTGTAAGCGCTTACACTCACTCTTGAACCAGTCACCGGGAGGCTTCAGTGTTCCTCATTAGCTCATTTATTGTCTTTGTGGTGTTCTTTGTGAACGTCGCCTTGGGGGCTTTTGCGGACAGTGCGTTCCTTGGGGACGTCGGAGAGATGTTGGTTCTGTCTTTCGCGTCGGTGATTTTCGTCGTCGCGATACTAAGAAAAGAAGCTGATCGTTCGAAAAACGACGACAGTTAAGAAGTCCTAAAGGGAGGAGAACCAAATGGATATCCAAGACCGCAAAGAGCTTGCGTCGGCCGAGCGCCGGAATTTCCTGAAGATCGCATCAACAGCCGGTTTCACAACTGCTTTGGTTGCAGGTGCTGCAGGCGCACTTTGGTCAACTGAGGCCGCGGCCCAGTCAGCCAACGAAGAGCGTGACCGCGAGGCCGCAGCCGAGCACACAATGACGCTTGCCACGGCTTATGTGCTGGGCGCATCGCGCAGCTATCCGATCATGCAGCTCGACCTCAAAGAGAACATCCAGAACGCAACCAACGGCAAGATCTACGTTAAACTGGCCCCCGGTGGTCAACTTGGCGCGGGCGGGGCACTTGTGCAGGCCGTACAGGGCGGCACCATTCAAGCCGCACAGCATTCTCTGGCAAACTTTGCGCCGTTTGCATCCGCCGTTGACCTGATCAACATGCCTTACTTGTGCGGGTCCAACCAACGCTTCACCAACCTGGTGAATTCCGATTTCTGGAGCGCGAATGTGACGCCGAAAATCGAAGAGAACGGCTTTAAGCCCCTGTTCTACGTCAACATCGACCCCCGTGTCGTTGCGGTGCGCAAGGGCGGCGCAGGCGCTGTCATCACACCGTCCGATCTGAACGGTGTGAAGTTCCGCGTA
Source organism: Paracoccaceae bacterium (assembly GCA_017854675.1). Taxonomy (GTDB): domain Bacteria; phylum Pseudomonadota; class Alphaproteobacteria; order Rhodobacterales; family Rhodobacteraceae; genus Sulfitobacter. The sequence goes on from JAFMHE010000108.1 coordinate 8,369, forward strand.
CCGGGCTCTGCGATGCTTCAGCAGTACTACCGCCTTGTGGGTGCCAATCCGACGCCGGTCGCTTGGGGTGAAACACCTTCCGCAATCCAGCAAGGTGTGGCCGATGCACTCGACCCCTCTGTCGGCGCGCTTTATGTTTTCGGCTTCAAGGACATCCTTTCGCATGTGACGTTTACGCAGGCCGTACCGGATTCGCAGGTGTATTCGTGCAACCTCGAATGGTTCAACACCATGCCTGCCGACGTTCAGGAAGGCATTATGTGGGGCTCCGAAATGACGGCGCACCAGAACCTTGCCAAAGTCCCGTCCGCCCGCACCCACGCCATGGCCGAGCTGACCAAAGCGGGCGTTCAATTCCACAGCCTGTCCGAAGATCAACTTGCAGAATGGAAAGCCGCAGGCGGCTACCAGCGTTCCGAGTGGGATGAGTTCAAGGTTGAGCTTGCGGGTTCAATGGACGCTTTTGCCAAGATGGAAGAAGCCGCTGGCACGCAGGGCAAATACTACGTCCACGACGCATAAAGTCGGCGCGGGTGCCCACACCGGGTGCCCGCCCTTCCATTTTCTCACCATGATCAAAGCGGATGCGCGCCAGCGTCATCTTTCCTCGTGGGAAACGATTGGGGCCAGACATGGATTACCTGCGCAAATTTGACCAGAATGCTGAACGCTGGCTGCTTTTGACTTTCTACGTGATGCTCGTCATCACGATGGCTGTCGAAGTGCTGCGCCGCGAGGTTTTCGCCTACTCTTCCATCTGGGGCGAGGAAATCGTGCGATATTCGTTCATCTACCTCGCCTGGGTTGGGGCCGCGGCAGCCGTAAAAGAACGCGCGCACATCCGCATTGATGTGATCATGCACTACCTCAGCCCACGGCCCAAGGCGCTGCTGTATATGTTTGGTGACATCGTCATGATGGTTGTCGCAGTGATCGCGCTCTATTGGTCGTTTGAATCTGTCCATGTGTCCTACAAGTTTGGGTCCGTGACGGACGGTTTACGCATCTCGAAGGTCTGGTTTTTGATGGCGGTTCCCACAGGGTTCGGCCTGATGATCTGGCGCCTGCTCCAGTCACTCCGCCGTGACTTCATTTCCCTCAAGACGGGCAAACCCGTCTACGAGGGCGACACGCTGTTTGATTGAGGACCGCCGGGATGCTTTGGAATACTGTCGCACAAACCGTTGAACTTGGCTGGGACTTCTACGTTCCTGTCATCCTCTTTGTCGCGCTCATTGCGGCAGCTGTCCCCGTCTGGGCCGCCATTGGGTCCTCCGCCATTCTGATGTTGCTGATGTCTGGCGACCTGCCTCTGTCGCTTGTCGGCGAGCGGTTGTTCACGGGCATCGACGCCTTTGCGTTGACTGCGATCCCGCTTTTTATCCTGACGGGAGACGTGTTGGTGCGAACCGGCTTGTCGCGAAAATTCCTCGACGTGGCCGAAGCTTTGACGTGCTTTACCAAGGGGGGGTTCGGGTCTGCCACCGTGTTGGTCTGTGGCATGTTCGCTGCGATTTCCGGCTCTGATGCAGCAGGGGCGGCTGCGGTGGGTCGCATGACCATCGCGCGGCTGGTTGAGGCCGGTTATCCACGCCCCTACGCCTGTGCGCTGGTCGCGGCAGGCGCCTGTACCGGCATCCTGATCCCACCTTCGATTGCCTACATCATTATCGGCCTCGTGTTGGGCATATCTGCCTCTACCTTGTTTCTGGCAGCATTAATCCCCGGTCTGTGCATCCTTGTCTCAATCCTGATCACCAACCTTGTCGTCAACCGCATCTATTCCTACGAGGGCGGCGGCAATCTGACATTCAGCGAATGGCTGCGCAATCTGGGCCGCTCTCTCAAGACGGGTTGGTATGCGTTCATCGTGCCCGGCATCATTTTTTATGGTATCTTTTCGGGTCGCTTGACCCCGACAGAGGCAGGCGCGTTGGCTGTTGTGGTCACGATTGCCATGGGGTTCATCCTTGGCACGTTGCGGTTTGCCGACTTTCCTGCGATGTTGCTTAGCTCTGCCAAGGTCAATGGTGTGATCCTTCCGATCATCGCCTTTTCAGCGCCGTTGGCCGAAGCGCTGGCAATCATGGGCGTCCCGCAAGGTTTTGTGACCTCTGTCACGGGCCTGACAGAAGAGCCTTGGATCCTGATCCTGTTGATGATCGGCATTCTGATCGCGGCAGGCTGTGTCATGGAAACCACGCCCAATATCGTGATCCTCGCACCGATCCTTCAGCCACTCGCCGAAAACATCGGCATGAACGAAATACAGTTCTGCATCATGATGATTACGGCGTTGGGCGTAGGTTTTATTACGCCGCCCCTCGGCCTGAATCTCTTTGTCGTGTCGGGCATAACCGGCGAATCCATACTCAAGATCGCGGCACGGGCTGTTCCGTTCGTGCTCAGTATGTTCGTGATCGTCTTGTTCATTGCCTATGTACCTGCGGTTTCTACAACCCTCCTGCCTGACATTTACAAATAGGATCGCCAAAAGCGCCCAATTGCCAAAGGCTTTGTGCGACAGCTAAAAGGCAAAGTCCTTGGGCCACCTGTCAGATTTGTGCCTATCGGAAACACGCGTTCCGCAATGGCCCGGCAAAAAGCTGCATTTAGCTACATGGCAACATTCTTTGCCTATTGCTGTTTTTACCGGGGGTACGTAATCCCGACCGTGGGACACCCTTCCCCAACGAAGGGCGCATATCTGAGAGGATAGCATTCATGG
>JAFMHE010000360.1 GCA_017854675.1 Paracoccaceae bacterium
ATCGGTAAATGTACCGCCTACGTCCACGCCAACTCGTATCATCCCCTATCCTCTCTAGTTTGTTCAAATGTCATTTCGTATTGTCTTTTCAGCAGCCATTCCTGCGGCGAGCAGTTGGCCATCAGCACCGCTGGGCGCGCTCAGAAGAAAGCTTGTTGGCAACCCCACCGCGTCATGCCCATTGGGGATTGCGAGACCGGGCAGATCATAGAAACTGCCGATGCTGGTGTTCCTATTCGCCCGCAGATTGTGATGCGCAAAGGCCGCGTCATCGCCCTCAAACGCGCTCAGCGCAGGCGCAGTATCAGGTGTGGTTGGCATGGCAAGAAAAGCGCCATCCAGGGCCGTGCGTATCTGTTGCATACCCAGCGCGCGTTGGCGCTGCAGTGCCACAAGATCAGTCGCAGACATGCTGCGACCTATTTCAATTCTGGCGCGCACACGTTGATCCATATGGTCCGCATCGCTGCTGTCCATGATCTTGCGGTGCTCGTGAAACGCATCCGCGGCAACGATAGAACCAAGGTCGCGCAGCATCGCTGCTGCCGTGTCCAAGGCCGGGGTCGACTGGCGGCGGATGCGCGCACCCGCGCGTTCTAGCCCTTTGAGGCTACTTTCAAAGGCGGCCGCCACTGAAGGGGCCAATCCATCCATCACAAAACCCTCAGGCACCAAGATGATCAGCTGTTCCAGTGCGGAAATCTCTATCGGGCGATCCGGCTGGCCAGTCAGGGCGTTGAAAACCAACGCACAATCTTTAACCGAATGCGTCAACGGGCCTAGGGTGTCTTGCGTGCGTGACAATGCAAAACAGCGATCAGTCGACACCCGCCCTTCGGACGTTTTGAACCCGACGACCCCACAAAAGGAGGCGGGAATGCGCACGGACCCTGCCGTGTCAGACCCAATTGCAACAGGCGCAAGTCCAGCAGCAACAGCCACGCCCGAACCGGAGGATGATCCGCCGGGTGCATGAGGTTCGCCGCCATGGGGGTTCAGTGGTGTGCCAAAATGTGGATTTTGACCCAAAGCGGAATAGGCAAATTCCGCCAAGTTGACTTTGCCCAGATTGACCATTCCCGCCTGCGCGGCGCGGCGCACGGCAGGTGCATCTTCTTCGGCAAGCGGGGCGTCTTTGAACAGGCCTGAGGCAACCGTCGTGCGCGTGCCAGCCATGTCGATAAGGTCTTTCCACGCCAGCGGGACACCGTCGAGGGGAGACAAAGGACGACCAGCGGCAAGCCGTTCATCAGCGCTGCGTGCCTCTGCCAAAGCGCGGTCTTGGGTGACGTTCAGAAACACCGCACTGGTTTGCTCTTCTATGCGTGACAGAAAATGCTCAGCAACCTGAACCGCCCCGCCCTTGTGGGTGGCCAGCAACCGACCAATTTCAGCGGCAGAGGCATGCTGCAGCGAGTCCAACTGACCCTCCTGAAGCTGCCCCGCCAAGGCCATTATACCGCGTCCAACACGATGGTGGATCGTTCGGCTTTCCAGCACAAATCCATTTCTGCACCTTGCGCCACGCCTTTGCCGACAATCTTTTCGCGGTGAGTTTCCAGTTTAATTGAAAGCGCATCGTTTACGCGCACATCCACATGAACCACATGGCCAATCTGGTTCACGCGCTGGACCGTGCCCGTAATCCGGTTTTCGTCTGCCTGCGCTTCGGGGCCGCCGGGTTCACGCAAGTCAACATATTCTGATGGAGTCACCAGCATCGCCGCGGTGCCATTTTGCGCTATGGATACGTCAAATCCAGGCACCCCAGCCAGCAGTCCGACGCTGGTCTGTACCCCTGCGCGCTTTTGGGAACCGTTTTCCAATTGCCCTGCAATAATCTTGTTACGCCCGATGAAACGGGCGACAAATCCCGACTTGGGACGTGTATAAAGCTCAAACGGATCGGAGATTTGCTCAACCCGTCCGGCATTCATAACGACAACACGGTCGCCCATCGCGAGCGCTTCGGATTGCGCATGGGTCACAAAGACAAAGGTGATGCCCAGATCGCGTTGCAGGATTTTCAACTCTTCCTGAATGGATTTGCGTAGGTTGGCATCCAACGCGCCAAGCGGTTCATCCAACAACAAAATGTCGGGCTCAGTTACCAGCCCACGCGCCAAAGCGACACGTTGTTTTTGCCCGCCAGATAGGGCGGCCTCGCGCGCATCCGTAACATCGCCCAATTCGAGCGTGTCGATGATGTCATCCACCTTCTTTTTGATTTCGTTGCTGGGCATGCCGCGCACTTCGAGGCCAAAACACAGGTTCTGATAGACCGTCATATGCGGGAAAATCGCGTAGTTCTGGAAAATCGTGGCCGTGGGGCGTTTTTCAGCAGGCACACTTGTAAAGTTGCGGCCCCGGATCAGCAGATCACCGGATGTGATGCTTTCCAGCCCTGCAATCATGCGCAAAGTCGTGGTCTTGCCGCAGCCCGATGGCCCGACAAAGGAAATGAACTCGCCCTTTTCGACATTCAAATCGAAGCCTTCGACCGCCAGCGTGCCGCCGGGGTAGATTTTTTGCAGACTTTTGAGTTCTAGATCGAATTGGGACATGCAGCTCTTCCGATGAGAGTGGCGAAGGAAGCCAAAGACCCCTTCGCCGTTTGGTTTTACGCAGACAAGAACTCGTCCCACTTGGAGATCAGGTGGTCGTACTCGTCTGGCCA
>JAFMHE010000109.1 GCA_017854675.1 Paracoccaceae bacterium
CCGAAGTTCTTGTTGCCGCAAAAGACCTGATCAACGGCGATACCGTGACAGTGGACACCAAGCTGCGCGAAGTCACTTATATCCACATGCTGTTTGACAGCCATCAGGTGTTGTGGGCCAACGGCGTAGAGACCGAGAGTTTCCATCCGGCCTCTGCAGCGCTCACATCACTGGATGATGCAGACCGCGCGCGCCTGCTGTCGGCCCACCCCGAGCTTGAGTTTGACCCGCACACCTATGGCCGTTTTGCACGGCGCAGCCTGTCGGCGTCAGAGGCGGCCATCTATTCACATGCGGCATAGGCGGGCTTAGCTGTCCGCGCGGCTTTCAATCAGCGTCTTGATGATTGATTTGGCGCTGTCACTGTCCCAAACAGCATCACCGCGCAGGCGCGCAATTTCGCGACCTTCAGGATCAATAATCACGGTGATCGGCAGGCCGAAAACGCCCATTTGTGCTGCAAGAGCTTGTTTGGGGTCTTGATGGCGCGGCAGGCTGTCAACACCGGCCTCGTCAAAGAACTTTTGAATGCCTTGGGGTGAATTGCGCCCCGTTGCAATTGTCAGAACCTCGAAGTCATCCCCGCCAAACTCCTTTTGCAGTGCATTCAACTGCGGCATTTCCTTGCGGCAGGGCGCACACCATGTTGCCCAGAAATTTACCAGAACATACTTGCCCTGATAATCGGCAAGCGTTGCGGTGCCTTCATCATCGGCCAAAATAAATGCGGTGTCAGAGGTCGCCTGCGGGCTTTCATGAATGATCAGTTTGCGCATATCCCCGTCGCGCAGACCTGCAATGTCGGGACCCGCAGCGATTGCGGTGTTTGCACCCAGCAAAAGGGCCGTATACACGAGGCAAGCCAAGAATTTTTTCATCTGTCCCTCCGAGGGTTTGCTATGACTGACACGACTTCCAACAAAATGTGGGGTGGCCGTTTTGCCGCCGGCCCCGATGCGATCATGGAGGCAATTAATGCCTCGATCGGGTTTGACAAGCGCATGGCCGCCCAAGACATTGCTGGCTCGCGCGCGCATGCCGCGATGTTGGCCGCGACAGGCATTATTACTGATAGCGACGCAGACGCCATTCGGGAAGGCTTGCTCACGATCTTGTCAGAGATCGAGGACGGAAAGTTTGTTTTTTCGACCGCGCTGGAAGACATCCACATGAATGTGGAGGCGCGCCTGAAAGAGGTGATCGGGGAGCCAGCGGGGCGTTTGCACACGGGCCGGTCGCGCAACGATCAGGTCGCGACAGATTTCAAGCTGTGGGTGCGCGATCAATTCGATGCGTTTGAAAGTGGTCTGATCGCTCTTATTCAAGCGCTGTTGGGGCAGGCAGAGGCGGGTGCGGATTGGGTCATGCCCGGATTTACCCATTTGCAGACCGCGCAGCCCGTGACATGGGGCCATCACATGATGGCGTATGTCGAAATGCTGGGCCGTGATCTGAGCCGGGTGCGCGACGCACGGACGCGGATGAATGAAAGCCCTTTGGGCGCGGCGGCATTGGCTGGCACGTCTTTCCCGATTGACCGCGACATGACGGCGCAGGCGCTGGGGTTTGCCCGGCCTGCGGCCAATTCGCTGGACGCGGTGGCGGACCGTGACTTCGCGTTGGAGTTTCTGTCTTGTGCCAGCATTAGCGCCATGCACCTGAGCCGCTTTGCCGAAGAACTGGTGATCTGGTCCTCTGCCCAGTTCCGCTTTGTCACTTTGTCGGACCGGTTTTCTACGGGCTCCAGCATCATGCCACAGAAAAAGAACCCCGATGCGGCGGAACTGATCCGCGCCAAAGTGGGGCGTATTTTCGGGGCGAACACGGCGTTGATGATGGTGATGAAAGGGTTGCCGCTGACTTATTCCAAGGACATGCAAGAAGATAAAGAGCAGGTCTTTGATGCCGCCGACAGTCTGATGCTGGCGCTGGCCGCGATGGAAGGCATGGTGCGGGACATGACGGGCAACCGCGAGAGTTTGGCCGCAGCCGCAGGGTCGGGATTTTCGACTGCGACGGATTTGGCCGACTGGTTGGTGCGTGTGCTGGGCCTGCCGTTCCGCGACGCCCATCACATTACGGGCTCTTTGGTTGGGATGGCCGAAAAGGCCGGTTGTGATTTGCCTGATCTGACGCTGGCGCAGATGCAGTCGGTTCATGACGGAATCACAGCGGATGTTTTTGATGTGCTGGGGGTCGAGAATTCAGTGAACTCGCGTATGTCATATGGTGGCACGGCGCCTGCGCAAGTACGTGCGCAAGTCGCGCGTTGGAAAGAGGTTTTGGCATGAGGTTGGTTCTGGTCTTGGTGGCGGCCTGTGCCCTGGCGGCATGCGGTGCGGACGGCGAGCCCGTAGCGCCAATGCCTACGGTTTCAGGATAATGTGCCGCGCGCTTATCGCTTGTGCGCTCTTCGCGCTGACCGCGTGCGGACCGGTCAATCCCGACGATGATCCGGCGGGACGTGCCGACACGCGCCAAAAACCTAGCAATCTGACGCCCGGGGTCCATATCACAGGCTATGCCAACATTGGCGTGGTCAGGGAGTTCTAAAATGTCACCTTTGCGTATGGTCTATCTGGCGCTGGCGGTCTGGGGCGCGATCCATCCGATGTATTACTTCATCACGTGGTTTCAGCAAAACACGTGGGATATCATGGCGATGGTCGACGCATGGCATGTGAATGCGGCGGGCAGCGGTCTGGTTTGGGATCTGACGATTGCGGCGGTGACGTTGACCGTGTGGATCATCGCGGAGGTCGCTGTAAGGCGTAACTGGCTGGCGTTGATTGCGATTCCGGCAACGTTTTGTATCGGGGTGAGCTGTGGCTTGCCGCTTTATCTATTTTTGCGGACGGCACCCGTTCGCTAGGTTGAAATTCAGTATTTAAGGCGAAAAGAACTTGGATCATTTTCTCTATCGGGACGGCGCGCTTTATGCAGAAGATGTCGCCATTTCCGAGATTGCAGCGGCTGTTGGCACCCCGTTCTATGTCTATTCTACGGCCACCTTGCTGCGGCATTTCCGGCTGTTTGATGAGGCGCTTGCCGGCATGGAGCATCTTGTTTGCTTTGCCATGAAGGCCAATTCCAATCAGGCTGTCTTGCGCACCTTGGCGCAGGCCGGTGCGGGCATGGATGTTGTGTCTGGCGGGGAATACCGCCGCGCACGTGCAGCAGGTGTGCCGGGTGACCGGATTGTGTTTTCGGGTGTCGGCAAAACCCGAGACGAGATTGAGTTGGCCCTTAAGGGTGGCATTCGCCAGTTCAACGTAGAGAGCGAGCCGGAGATGGTGGTGCTGGATGCGGTTGCGCGATCTTTGGGTGTGACGGCGCCCATTACGATCCGGGTGAACCCCGATGTTGACGCCAAGACCCATGCCAAGATTGCGACCGGCAAGTCGGAGAACAAATTCGGCATTCCGATTGCGCGTGCGCGCGAGGTCTACAGAATGGCGGCAGGGCTCAAAGGGCTGGAGGTCATCGGGATCGATGTGCACATCGGATCGCAATTGACCGATCTGGCCCCGTTCGAGGCCGCCTATCTGAAAGTTGCAGAACTGACCGAAACGCTGCGCGCAGACGGGCATCAGATCACGCGGCTCGATCTGGGCGGTGGGCTTGGCATTCCATACGAGCGCAGCAATGCAGACCCGCCGTTGCCGTCTGATTACGGCATGTTGGTGCAGCGCACTTTGGGTCATCTGGGTTGCGAGATCGAGATTGAACCGGGCCGCTTGATTGCGGGCAATGCGGGACTGATGGTCAGTGAAGTCATCTATGTCAAATCTGGCGAAGGGCGCGATTTCCTGATCCTTGACGGGGCGATGAACGATCTGATCCGGCCTGCGATGTACGATGCGTATCACGATATCATTCCGGTGGTCGAACCTGTTGCCGGCGTGGAACCACAGCCGATTGATATCGTCGGTCCGGTTTGCGAATCGGGTGATACCTTTGCCAAGCAGCGCCTGATGCCGCCGCTTGTGGCAGGTGATCTGGTCGCGTTCCGATCTGCGGGCGCATATGGCGCGGTAATGAGCAGCGAATACAATTCACGGCCCCTGATACCGGAAGTTTTGGTGAAAGATGATCAATTCGCAGTTATTCGCCCGCGTCCAACCTTTGACGAAATGATAAATCGAGATACCATTCCTCCATGGTTATGAGCGTTTGCCGCGCTGACCGGGCTGGAGGCCAGTGTAATGAGCAGTTTCACTCCGAATGATTTGCGCCGCGGGCTTGCCGGTTTGCGTTGGCCGCTGCGTCTGACTTGGGCCGGTCTGCTGGCGGAACGCGCTGTGCGCGCATTCTGGCCTGTGTTGAGCGTTCTTTTGCTGGGGCTGGCGGCGCTGATGCTGGGGCTACAGGACATCGTCGGGATCGAGGTTGTCTGGGCGGTCGCGGCTATATTGGGTTTCGCATTGTTGGCGGCAGCGGTTTACGCGGTCCGTCATTTCCGTTTTCCACGCCGGGTTGAAGCATTGGCGCGGCTGGATGAAAGCATGCCGGGCCGTCCCATACAGGCGTTGATGGATAATGCCGCAATCGGGGGCGATGACGCTGCATCAATGGCCGTGTGGCGCGCGCACAAGGCGCGGATGGCGGCGCGCGTCGCCCAAGCGCGCGCAGTGCCCGGCGATCTGCGGGCCTCTGCCCATGATCCTTATGCTTTGCGGTTTGTTGCGGTCATGGCGTTCGCCATTGCGCTGATCTTTGGGTCGGTATGGCGGGTTGGGTCGGTTGCGGATATGGCGCCGGGCCGCACTGCGTTGGCCAGTGGGCCGGTCTGGGAAGGCTGGGCAGAGCCACCGCGTTATACAGGTAAGCCGACGCTCTATTTGAACGATCAGTCGGGTGGTGATCTGGAATTGCCCGAGGGTACGTTGATCACCTTGCGGTTCTACGGTGAAGTCGGCGCTTTGACGCTGGCAGAGACCGTGTCTGGGCGGGTGGCAGACCCCGAACAGGCGGCCAACCCCCAGCAGGATTTTACTGTTTTACAAGATGGAACAATTACCATTGACGGTCCACGCGGCCAGCAATGGAATGTTGCCATGCGCGCGGACGCGCCACCGGAGGTCGACATTATTGCCGCCCCCGAGGTTGCGGCCCTTGGCGAGATGCGCTTGCCCTTCGTTGCGCGTGATGACTACGGGGTCGAGGCGGGTGAGGCGCGGATCATTCTTGATCTTGCGTCGGTTGAGCGGGCTTACGGTCTTGCCCTTGATCCTGATCCCCGCGCCGAGATTGTCGTGCCGCTGCCAACCCCTATTTCAGGCGACCGCGCGACATTTGAAGAAAACCTGATTGATGATTTCTCAAAACACCCGTGGGCGAACTTGCCCGTTAAAATCACGCTGAGTGTTCTGGATGCCGCAGAGCAAAGCGGGGCAACTGTACCGCAAGACTTGATCCTGCCTGGGCGCCGGTTTTTTGACCCCACGGCTGCGGCGGTGATCGAGATGCGCCGTGATCTGCTATGGTCGAGAGAGAATGCGCCGCGCATGGCGCAGGTTTTGCGGGCGGTTTCTTACCGGCCTGCCGATATCTTTCGCGCGGAAACCACGGCATTGCGTCTGCGCCGGGTGATTGAACGGCTTGAGATACATGCGCGTTACGGTCTGGGCGATGAGGTGCAGCAAGAACTGGCAGACGAGTTGTGGGATCTGGCAATCGAGTTGGAAGAAGGCGTGCTTGCCGATGCTTTGGAGCGGATGCGCCGCGCTCAAGAGCGCCTTGAAGAAGCGATGAAAAATGGTGCCTCTGACGAGGAAATCGCGGAGCTGATGGACGAACTACGCCGTGCTACCGAAGATTACATCCAGCAATTGCAGCGCCAGCAGGCGCAAGAGCAGGGCGGTCAGGACGGCCAGAACCAGCAGCCGCAAGGCGATAGCATGCAGATGACCCAAGACGATCTGCAACGCATGATGGACCGTATTCAGGAACTGATGGAGCAGGGGCGCATGGCCGAAGCTGCCGAAGCGTTGAAAGAACTGCAAGAGTTGATGGAGAACATGCGCGTTACCGAAGGGCAGCAAGGCCAAGGCGGCCAATCCCCCGGGGAGCAGGCGATGGAGGGTCTTGCGGACACTTTGCGCCAACAGCAGGGGTTGAGCGATCAGGCATTCCGCGACCTGCAAGAACAGTTCAACCCGAACGCACAGGCAGGTGAAAGCCAAGGCAACGAAGGGCGCAATGGCGGCCAAGGACGTGGCCAAAGCCATGAGGGACAGAATGGCCAGGGCGAAGGCAGCGGCGAACAGCAAGGGCAGGGCCAGCAGGGCCAGAACCAGCAACAAGGTCAAAACGGCGAAGGCGGAGAACAGGGTGAAGGCGCGGGTAAAGGCGAAGAAGGACTTGCCCAACGCCAGCAGGCTTTGCGCGATGAGTTGCGGCGCCAGCAGGGCCGCTTGCCCGGACAGGGCTCAGAGGCGGGGGACGCTGCGCGTGACGCGTTGGACCGTGCAGGGCGCGCGATGGACGACGCCGAACAGGCGTTGCGCAACCGGGATCTGGCCGACGCAATAGACAATCAGGCACAGGCGATGGAGGCCCTGCGCGAAGGCATGCGGTCCCTTGGCGAGGCGATGGCGCAGGAACAGCAGAACCAGCAGCCCGGACAGGGGCAGGCTGAATCAGATCGCCGGGCGGACAACCGTGATCCGCTGGGCCGCGAAGAGGGAAACAATGGCAGCTCAAGCGGGGACGGGCCTTTGGCGCTTGGCCCCGACGCGGCGGGCCGTGCGCGTGAATTGCTGGATGAAATCCGCAGACGATCCGGCGAGACACAGCGCCCGGAGGTCGAGCGCGATTACCTCAACCGCTTGCTGGACCGGTTCTAAGGGCACGCGACACAAGCAAAACGTGTCGCGTGTCTTCAGCTGGAAACTTGCGTCGCGATTGAATCGAGCTGCATCAATCCGGATTTGACCAACCCGTCCAACGTCACCCGCAGACCATCAACCCATCCGACATAACCCGACAGATAAGGGTCCACCTGCGGTACAGCCTGTGCGATCTGGGGTGCATAAGCGTAGACCAGCACCAAGCCAAGAGCGAAAAGCAGCATCAACATAAAGCCCCTGCCAAAGCCGCCTTTGCGGGCCTTGTCGCTGTCTATCTCGTCCGCACCGCTGATCTCCGTTCTGCCGCGGCCGCGATCTGAATCGTTGCGCAGGGTCGAATTGATTTCTTCGATATCGGGCAAAAGCTCACGTCGAGGACCAGCAAGGGCCGCCGCCTGCACCGGATCAGGTTCGCCTCGCATCCGTGCCATCCGGCGCTTGGCCTCCAATGTCCGTCGCTCCGTATCATCAAGCGGGGGTCTTGAATTGGACGCAGTTTCCTCAAGTCCCAGATCGGCCTGTGTTTCGAGCGTTCCTGACGGTTCGCGTTTGCGAGCAGCATGTTCTGCCTCTGCCTCTTGGCGCAGGATGTCCGCGACAGCGGGATCCAACTTGCGCCGTTCAGGCGATTTTGCGGGTGGTTGCGGAGGCGGCGGTGGGGACACTTCCTCATCCGGATCAGGCTTGGTGCTGCCCAAAAGGGGCGCGTCTTCCTCGTCGTCGGGTGCATGATCGGGGTGATGCTGAAACCACGTCTGGCCACAGTTTGAACATTGTACGTCCCGGCCTGCGGTTGGCATGACCTCGTCGGGCACCTCATATTGAGCATCGCAATTTGGGCAGGTCAGCCGCATGTTCGTTTTCCCGCTTTCCTCAAAAGGACTAATCATGCCATCCAATAGACATTGTCCATCATTTAGCGACGATCATATGGTCAAGCCTGCGGCAGTAAAAGTGCAATCTGTCCCTGTGCAATTGAACTGGTGGATTGAATCCAGAGCGGTGCTAAGGCACAACAGGTTAACAAAGGGGTACGGCCGTGATCGAGCTGGAAAATGTGGCCTACAGCTATGGGGGCGGCGAACTGTTGTCGGACATCTCGCTCAGGCTTGCCCCCGGCTCGTTTCACTTTCTGACGGGTCCATCAGGTGCGGGTAAAACGACGCTCCTGAAACTGTGCTACGGGGCGTTACTGCCGACCGCAGGACATGTGCGGCTGTTTGGTGCCGATGTGCGCAGTCTGGACCGTGACGATATCGCGATTGTGCGCAGGCGGGTTGGCGTGGTGCATCAGGATGTTCAGTTTCTGGACCATCTGAGCCTTGTTGATAACATTTCCCTGCCGCTGACTGTTTCAGGGCGCCATGCCGATACCGTCAGCAATGACCTGAATGAACTGATGACTTGGGTTGGCCTGACCAACCGCGCGGACGCGTTGCCGCCTGAATTGTCGGGCGGGGAACGGCAACGTGCCGCCGTTGCGCGTGCCGTGATCATGTCACCGGATGTTATTCTGGCGGATGAACCGACGGGCAACATCGACTGGGAAATGTCGCAGCGGCTTTTGCGTTTGCTGATTGAGCTGAACAAGATGGGCAAGACTGTGTTGATCGCGACCCATGACCTTAGCCTGATCCGCGCCGCCAAAGCGCATGTGCAAGCGCGTGTTTTGCGGATCACCAACCGGCGGATTCAACTGGCAGGGGCAGACCTGTGAAGCTTGATCCTGGATCTCTGCGCGCTTTCATCAAGGGTGATACACATGCTGACCGGGTTGTGCCGCCGACCGGATTTACGGCGCAATTGACGTTGTTTGCAGCCGCTGCCATGGCTTTTTTGGCGGTGTTTGCGCTGGCGTTATCGCTTGCTGCGGGCCGTTTGGCTGACCGCTGGGGCGATGAACTGGCGCGGTCTGCCACCATCCGCATTGTCGCGCCGCTGGATCAGCGCGCGGCGCAAACTGCGGCAGCCCTCGCCATACTGGAGACCACACAAGGTGTCGCGAGCGCCCGCGCCCTGACGGACGCCGAACAACAGGCCCTGCTTGCACCATGGTTCGGGTCGGAACTGGTGTTGGATGCACTGCCGGTTCCGCGCCTGATCGAAGTCATCGAGGACGCAGACGGCATTGATGCGGCGGGTCTGCGCCTGCGGCTGAGCGCGGAAGTGCCGGGGGCCATTCTGGATGATCACAGCCGCTGGCGCGCGCCGTTGGTAGAAGCTGCATCCAGACTGCGGTTGCTGGGCTGGGTGTCCATCGTGTTGATCGGCGCTGCGGTGGCCGCGATGATCACGCTGGCCGCCAATGCGGCCCTTGCCGCGAATGCGCAGGTCATTGCCGTTCTGCGCCTTGTGGGGGCGACCGACGACTACATTGCACAGGCCTTTATCCGGCGTTTCACCCTGCGCGCGCTGGGCGGGGCTGCGGTCGGCACTGTGTTGGGTATGATTGCGATGATCTTAATGCCATCGGCCTCTGCTGCGGCGGGGTTTCTGACGGGACTTGGATTTCAGGGTTTTGGGTGGCTGGCACCGCTTTTCATACCGGTTCTGGCGGGGGGCGTTGCATTCTTGGCAACCCGCATGGCGGCGCGCCACACATTGAGGGAGCTGACATAATGCTGCAATGGATACGCTCGATCCTGTATGTGGTTCAGGCCACGATTATGATGCCTGTGATTGGCCTGCTCTTTGCACCGTGGGCGATGTTCTCGAAGGTTGGCGCCTATGCGGCATGCAAGTCTTATGCGCGCTGGTGCATGTGGACCGCGCGCTGGATGATTGGCCTGCGCTGTGAGGTACGCGGCACAGTGCCGACGGGCGAAGTGTTGGTTGCGGCCAAACACCAGTCTTTCCTTGATATCATGATGATCTTTGAGGCGCTGCCCCGCGCGAAATTCATCATGAAGCGCGAAATATTATGGACGCCCGTCATCGGCCAGTACACCAAACGGATGGAGATGATCGCCGTGGACCGTGGCAAGCGGGGCAAGGCGATTACGAAAATGATCGAAGACGTGGATGCGGGCCGCCGCGAGCCGGGGCAGATTGTGATTTATTCCCAAGGCACCCGTGTCGCACCGGGCGCCTACATTCCATACAAGGTCGGCACTGGCGTTCTTTATGAACAACTTGGCCAGCCTTGCGTGCCGGTGGCGACAAATGCTGGCTATTTCTGGCCCCGTCGTGGGCTGTACCGCAGACCGGGTGTGGCAGTTGTTGAATTTTTGCCCCCTATTCTGCCGGGACTGGACCGGCCCGCTATGATGAAGCAGCTTGAGCAAACGGTAGAGGCGGCCTCTGACGCCTTGTTGTATGAAGCAGGATGGCGCAAAAATGGATAAGATCAAGGACGTCGCGGCTCTTGAGGCGCTCTATGGTACATGTAGCCCTGCGTCTTTGCGCAAGGTCGTGGACCAGTTGACGCCGCTTTACCGCAAATGGATTTTGACCTCGAAGCTATGCATGTTGACGACGGTGGGGCCAGTTGGCACCGACGACAGCCCGCGCGGTGATGACGGCCCGGTGGTGCGTATACTGGACCCCAAAACCCTCGCTATGCCCGATTGGCGCGGCAATAACCGTCTGGATTCGTTGCGTAATATCGTTGAAGACGGGCGTGTTTCCCTGATGTTTCTAGTGCCGGGCTCCAACAACGTGGTGCGTGTGAATGGCACTGCGTATGTCACTGATGATGCTGAACTGCGGGCCTCTTTCGAAAAGAACGCGCGCCAGCCGGCAACAGTCATCATCATCAACATCGCCGAGGTTTACGGCCAATGCGCCCGCGCGCTGATGCGGGCGCGGACGTGGTCGGGCAAAGACGAAAGCGGTGATCTGCCAAGTTTTGGGGATATTCTGGCAGAGATTACCAGTGGCGAAGTGGGTGGCGCGCCCTACGACGCCGCTTGGCCCGCCCGCGCTGAAGAGAGCATGTGGTAATTGGCACAATAACAACCGCTCATTGCGCACCGACCTCAGGGTCTTTTTGCAAAAGACCCTGATTTCCCCCCTTCATCCGGACAAACCGCCAAAGGGGGAAGGTACGCCCATACTACATGTGAATGGCACCATCGCCGCAGGCAAGTGCTGCTTCGCGCACCGCTTCGGAATAGGTCGGATGTGCGTGGCACGTCATGGCAAGATCTTGCGCCGAGGCCCCGAATTCCATCGCAA
>JAFMHE010000110.1:0-7060 GCA_017854675.1 Paracoccaceae bacterium
CACTGGCGCAGTTCGACGGGGTTCCCGGTGAACTTGAGCTGGATATTACCGTATTGCGGATTTTCGGGGTCTTGCGCAGTCACGACCGTTGCCGTCCCGTCAAAGCCGTGGCCGGTGACCATATTGGCCGCACCCAAATCGACATTGCGCGCCAGAATGATCGACAGCGGGGTGCGCGACAACGGATAGCTTTGCGCCGGTTCATTTGATTTTTTGTCGTAGATCACAACCGTGTTGCTGCCCGCCACGACCAGCGCGCTTTCGGGCGGGTTATATTCAAACCGCACCTTGCCCGGACGTTTGATATAGATGGTGCCAGTGCTGATTGACCCGTCATCGTTGATCTGTGTGAACTCCCCTTTGGCAGTTTGCAGCTTGTTGAGGTAGCTGGAAATCTCGCCAAGGGGTAATTTCTGTGCGGCCGCTGCCAAGGGTGTGAGGGCCAAAAGGCCAAGGGCGAGTGCCGCAGATGTAAGAAGGCGCATGAAGGTCATTCCTAACGTTGTCGTTCCTTACACAGATAGGGCAGGGGGCGTTGATATGCGATATCACGTCGCGCTTTTTCCCGTGATGCGCTGTGTTTTGCCGTATCTTGGCTGATACGAAAACACCGCCGCCTGTTACGGCGACGGTGATGTGTATCTCAGTCTTTCGCGTTGTCCGGCTTCAGCCTTGCTCGGGCACCAGAATCTCGCGCTTGCCGACGTGGTTGGCGGGGGAAACCAATCCCTGATCTTCCATCTGCTCCACCAGACGCGCGGCCTTGTTGTAACCGATCGCCAGCTTGCGCTGAATGTAGGACGTGGAACACTTGCGGTCCTTGATCACGATTTGCACGGCAGTGTCATAAAGCGCGTCTTCACCATCGGTATTTCCGCCGGTGTTCAGACCCAGCACCGCGTCGATGTCGTTTTCTTTATCGCCATCCGGGCCTTCCACGACGCCGGTGATATAGTCAGGTTCACCGTAGGCCTTAAGGTGGTTAACGATCTCCTCGACTTCCTCATCGGACACGAACGGCCCGTGGCAGCGGATGATTTTCGCACCACCAGCCATATAAAGCATGTCGCCCATGCCCAGCAGTTGTTCAGCGCCCATTTCACCCAAGATCGTGCGGCTGTCGATTTTTGACGTAACCTGAAACGAAATCCGCGTGGGGAAGTTCGCCTTGATCGTGCCGGTGATCACGTCTACCGACGGACGCTGTGTCGCCATGATCAGATGGATGCCAGAGGCACGCGCCATCTGTGCCAGACGCTGGATGCAGGCTTCGATTTCTTTACCAGCGACCATCATCAGATCGGCCATCTCGTCGACGATCACGACGATATAGGGCAGTGTCTCTGGTGTTGTTTCTTCGGTCTCAAAAATCGGCTCGCCGGTTTCCTCGTCAAAGCCGGTCTGCACCGTGCGGCTAAAGAGTTCATCTTTCGCAAGTGCTTCGCGCACGCGGCCATTATAGCCTTCGATGTTGCGCACGCCCATTTTGGACATTTTGCGATAGCGCTCCTCCATCTCGCCCACGGTCCATTTCAGGGCGACAACGGCCTTTTTCGGGTCGGTCACAACAGGCGACAGCAAGTGCGGAATGCCGTCATAGACGGAAAGTTCCAGCATCTTGGGGTCGATCATGATCAGGCGGCATTCTTGTGGCGTCAGCTTGTACAGCAGCGACAGGATCATCGTGTTGATTGCCACGGATTTACCGGAACCGGTTGTACCCGCGATCAAAAGGTGCGGCATCTTGGCCAAGTTCGCGACTATCGGATCACCGCCGATGTCTTTGCCCAATGCAAGCGGCAGGCGCATGTTGCTGTCGCCAAAATCACGTGCGGCCAGGATTTCACGCAGCACAACTTTTTCGCGGTGCTCGTTGGGCAGTTCGATACCAATGACTGAACGGCCCGGCACGGTGGACACACGCGCAGACAGTGCCGCCATAGAACGTGCAATGTCATCGGCCAAGCCAATAACGCGGGACGCCTTGAGGCCCGGTGCGGGTTCCAGTTCATACATCGTGACAACAGGACCGGGGCGGACCGCGACGATCTCGCCTTTGACGCCGTAATCATCCAGCACACTTTCCAGCATGCGGGCGTTTTCCTCCAGCGCCTCATCGCTCAGGTGCAGGCGTTGAACGGTATCGGGGCTTTCCAGCAAGTTCAGAGGCGGTAGTTCAAAACCGGGGTGCGTGTCCTCGAATGTCAGCGTTGGTTGCGCTTCGGCTTGGGCTTGCTTGGACGGCTGCACCGGTTTGCGCACGGGCTGCTGAACGACGACTTTGCGCGGCTCCGCCACCGGGATGCTTGGGGCTTCGGGTGCAGGGGCGGGCGCAAGCGGCAGCGGTGCGGGTTCTGCGATCGGGATGGTTTCCTGTACCGGTGCAGGCTGTATTGTGGGGGCCGCAGGGGCGACTGAATTGATGGACAAACGGCTGGCGGTCAGCGGTGGTTCTGCGCGCAAGGGTGTTGCGGTCAAGGGCGGTTGATCGGTGTTACGCACAGTGTTCAGGACCAGCGGATCAGGGCCGCGACCGCGCCCTTTGGTCAGTGGTGCCGTGATGTTGGTGTGCACTGCGGTGGTGCTGCGCACGCGGCTTTTGATGACATCGGCGATCTTGGATTTGATGCGGTCCTCGCCGGGTTGTTCGATGTTGTCATAATCGCCGTGCATCGTTTCAACCAGTTCTTGTTCCGGCAATGCTTCGGGGCGTTTGATCAGGCTGGGCATCCGGGCAAGCAATCCGGTTTTGGGCTCTGCGAAATCATCGGCAAAGATATTCTCTTCCGATGGGGCAGGGGGGGCCATGAATGCAGGTTGGCTCGCTGCGAACTCAGCCGCTTCGGCGGCCTCGACACGGGCGCGTTCACGGCGGTCGGCCTGACGGGCTTGCAATCCGTGGGCTGCTTGCACCGCGCCTGTCGCGCCGCGCCCCAGCACATTCATCAGACCCGCATAGGCCATGATCACACCGATCAGCATGAACCGCCCGACGCGGCGCAGTTCAGGCTTGGTAAAGCCCAGCACAAATGCGCCGAACACCAAGATAGCCGCGCCCATGATCAGCGACATCAATTTGATCGTGAACGTGGACCCGATGGGAAGGACCGTCAGGATGGCACCCATAACCGTGTCGCCAAACAGGCCGCCAAGGCCAAAACTATGTGTCTCGATCCATTCGGAACCGGGGGCCAAGGTGGCTGCATAGATTGCGCCGAGGGCCACATAAATGGGTGCGAAAATCAACCGGCCCATGGCGCGGTCCTGGCCCCGGTGCAGGGCAAACCGTATGCCCCAGACGCCAAGAACGACGGCAATGCCCCACGCGCCCCAGCCCACGATCATGAACAAAGGTGCGGCGATAGAAGCACCCATGCGCCCCAGCCAGTTTTGCACGGGCGCGTCGGTTGAAACCATGAAATTCGGATCATCGGGCGTGTAACTGCCGATCATCATCGCGGCCATGACACCTGCAAGGATCAGCGCCAGACCCAGCAATTCCTTGCCACGTTTTTCGATGGCTTGGGCCATATTGCTGTCAAGAAGGGGATCGCGCCCGCGTGTCTGATATGCCATTGCTTCGTCCTTCGATTATGCGGTCGGGTAGAGACAGTCGCGGATCAACTCCAATCCGCGCTCCGTCTCTTCTTTGTGGGCGACAAGCGCCACCCGAATGTATTTTTTACCGGGGTTTTCCACACCCGGCACGTCTTGGGCCAAATAGCCGCCTGGCAGCACCTTGACGCCTGTCTCTTTCCACAGCTTCACGGTGGCGGCCTCATCATCGTCAACGGGCAGCCAAAGAAAGAAACCGGCCTCTGGACTGGAATAACCGGGAATATTGCCCAAAATGCGGTCAGCAATCTCGAATTTCTCACGGTACAATTGGCGGCTCTCTTCGACGTGTGTCTCATCGTCCCAAACTGCGGCGGCGGCGGCCTGCAGAGGCAAGGGCAGAGGCGCGCCTGCATAGTTGCGTAACTGTTTGACCTCACGAATGGTGTCCGCGCCGCTGGCGACAAAGCCGGAGCGCAGGCCGGGCAAGTTGGAACGCTTGCTCAAGGAGTGGAAAATCGCCACGCGATTACGGTCCGCGCCCAGTTCATCCACCACCTGCATCGCGCCGACGGGCGGCGTGTCGCGGTAAATCTCTGAATAGCATTCATCGGCAAAAATCTTGAAATCATAGGTTTCGGCCAAGGTGATCAGCTTGGCCCAATAATCGCGGGATGCAACGGCCCCTTGGGGGTTTGCGGGCGAACAGATGTAGCAGGCTGTTGTGCGTTGCAGCAGGTTTGCCGACAGGCTGTGAAAGTCGGGCAAATGTCCGGTGGCGGCAGTGGCGTTTACCATTATAGGGTCCGAGCCGCCTGAAATCGCGCCGATCATATAGACCTGATAAAACGGGTTCGGCATCAAGATTGCAGGTTTCTGACCGTGCTTTGTCTCGGGGCACAGGGCGACGACCGCGTTGTACAGACCCTCGCGCGTGCCGTTCAGGGCCATCACTTCGGTGTCTGGGTCCATCGTCACGCCGTACCGGTGCTTGATCCAGTTCGTAATTGCGCCGCGCAATTCGGGAGAGCCATCGTTAGGCGGATAGCTGTTAAAGCCCTTGGCGTTTTCGACAATCTTGTCAGTGACCCACGCGGGGAATTCATGCCTTGGCTCGCCAATGGTCATCTGGATCAGCGGGCCACCGCCGGGATGCACGTCCAAAAGGGCGCGAAGACGCGGCCACGCATGGGCCGGAAGGGCTGTAAACCGCTCAGGATAGTTCATCGAAATGTGCCTCAGGTCGGGATCATTCATGTCCCGTTGCGTTCAGACTACCCAAGGCCCCCCTTCACGTCCAGATGATCCGGTAGGCAGCGGTGCAAATGTGGCATTTAGGCCAATGTTATTGCAGTGCTTCTTCTACTGCGACACCCATGCGCAGCAGTGCTTCCTCATGATACGGTGGTGACAGCATCATGAACCCACAAGATGGCGTGTCTGTGGGCAGTGTAAGACTACAAAGACCCATCAGATTGCCGATGCGTGTGTTGCGCAGGGCAAGCAGATTTTCCGACACGTAATAGTCATGATCGCTTTCTAAACGCGCCAGATTGGGGGGCAGGATCGGGGCGGTCGGCAGAATGATCACGTCAAACCCGGCAGTGTCCCTAAGATAGGCTGTGCGCAACTGTTCAAGCTTGTCCCATGCGGCTACGTAGTCAGGACCGGAAAACCTTTTGCCCAAGCGGAACCGTCCAAGGATTTCATGATACATCGCGTCCGGGTTTGCCTCGATTACATCGCGCCACATCCCGTATGCCTCAGCGGTGAAAAGGCAGCCGCTGAGGGGCAGTGCTTCGGCAACTGCCGGAACCGCGATGTTTTCAATCGTGACGCCCGCATCCCGCAACTTTGAGACGGCCGTTTCAAAGCCCGCCTTTGGTGCGTCGCGCAGATCGTCATGCGCGGCTGTCGTCAGGATACCAAAGCGCAGCCCTTCTAGCGTTGCGTGCCGCAGGTCAGCGGCAGGTTTTCCCTCAAGCGCCGCCAGCAAAAGGCCTGCGTCCTCAACAGAGCGGCACAGGGGGCCAACGGTGTCAAATTTCTTGGCCAGTGGCACGACTCCCTCAAGCGTCAGCCTGCCTGCTGTGGTTTTCAGGCCAACCAGATCATTCCATGCTGCGGGAATACGCACAGAGCCGCCCGTGTCAGACCCGATACCTGCTGCGGCAAGGCCAAATGCGACCGAGGCCGCAGCCCCCGAGGACGACCCGCCCGACACAGCATCCTGATCGTTGACACAAGGCGGTGTCGCGGTGGAGGGGTTATGGCCCAGACCAGAGAATGCAATCTCGCTCATGTGGGTTTTGCCCAGACAGACAAGGCCCGCTGCCGTGGCATTTCGCAAGACAACGGCATCCCTGTCCGGAGTGCGACCCGCCAGCAGCTTGGAGCCAGCTTCGGTGGCAACACCGGCCGTATCAAAAAGGTCTTTCCACGAGATCGGCACGCCATCAAGCGGTGAGAGGCGGTGACCTGATGCTGCGCGCGCAGCGGCTGCATGTGCTTCTGCCAAGGCGCGGTCATGCGTGACGCGCGCGTAAATCCGGTCACGCAACGGGTGCGCGTCGATGGCATCAAGGTAGGTTTGGCAAAGGGTCACCGGGTCAATCTGCCCCTGCGCGATTCCGCGTCCCAAATCTGCGGCGGTCATGGTGAGCCAGTCTTGCATGATGCGGTTCCTTTGTTGATCCAGCCTGACGGTAGCGACGCTTGCGCGCATGGACAATCCCTGCCGGACGCCCGTATCAATGCGCATGGAATTTGATACAGATATTGCCATTGTTGGTGGCGGTTTGAACGGCAGTTGCCTTGCGCTTGCCTTGGCGCAGGCCGGGCAACGGGTGACGCTGTGTGACGCGCTGGATGTGGCACCGCGGGCAGATGCCGGGTTTGACGGGCGGTCTTATGCATTGGCGCTGGCGTCGACGCGCATGCTGGCGCGCCTTGGCGTCTGGGACGCGGTTGTGGATCACGCACAACCGATGCTGGAGATCAAGGTGACAGACGGGCGTGCAGGTGACGGTCCTTCGCCGTTCTTCATGCATTTCGATCACGCCGAGATCGAGGAAGGCCCGATGGGCTATATGGTCGAAGACCGGCATCTACGGCGCGCCTTGCTGGACTGCGTGGCGCAGGAACCGTTGATCAAGCAGCGCAGTGGTGTTCAAGTCACGGCCCAAGACATTGATGTGACAGGGGTTGTGCTGACGCTTGCGGATGGCGGACATGTATGTGCGCGGTTGGTGGTCGGTGCAGATGGTCGCGCCACGGGCACGGGCGCGCGGGCGGGCATAAAGCGCATTGGTTGGTCATACGGACAAACCGCATTGGTCTGTGCCATTCAACATGAAGAGCCGCACAATGGGACCGCGCATCAGTTTTTCATGCCGCCGGGGCCGTTGGCGATTTTGCCTCTGACGGGTAACAGATCCTCTATCGTGTGGAGCGAGACAGACGAGAACGCATCCCTGATCAATGCCTTGGATGATGCGGCCTATCT
>JAFMHE010000110.1:7388-11003 GCA_017854675.1 Paracoccaceae bacterium
TTGTTTTCAAACGATAACCCGATTGTGCGCATGGCGCGGGATATCGGTATGGCGGCGGTAAATGCATTGCCGGGACTGCGGCGCGGATTTATCCGGGAAGCGGCAGGGCTGACGGGTGATTTGCCGAGGTTGATGCAAGGAAAGGCGCTTTAGCGTTTTTGGTTGGCCGCCGGGGGGGCTCTGCCCCCATACCCCCGAAATACTTAAGGCCAAAAAGAAAGAAAACGGAGCAGGCGGGTAGGTCGTTACTCCAGTTCGCGGGCTTCGCTGATCAGCATGACGGGGATACCGTTGCGGATCGGGAAGGCGAGATTGGCCGCTTTTGAGACCAGCTCCTGTTTTTCGGCGTCATAGCGCAGCGTTGTTTGCGTGCGGGGGCAAATCAGCGCGTCGAGCATGCGGCGGTCAAAGGAAACCTCGGTATCGCTCATTGCATCATGATCTCTTCGGGGCCGCCACGCATTGAAAATTCGATCAGTGTCACCAGTGTCTCGCGGCGAGTTTGCAGTGAAGGGGCTTCAAGCAAGGCTTGTTTATCTTCGCCGTCAAAGTCGAGCATCATAGAGAGCGAGTTGATCAGCAACTCATCATCTGCTTCTTTCAGTGTATCCCAATCGGCGGATAGGCCACGCGCATCAAAATATCTGCCGAGCAAGTCAAGGAAAGGCGCGCGTTTGAAGGCGGCATCGTCTTCCTCATCGCCCAGATCACGGTCAAACCCTTCCCAGTTGACTTCGCATTTGCGGTAGGGGCTGAACCCTTCGATTTCGCGGACCACACGGAACCGCGACGCGCCGCTGAGAGTGACCATATAGCGGCCATCTTCGGTCTCTGAGAATTGGGTAATGCGGCCTGCACAGCCAATGGTGTGCAAGCCATGTTTTTCATGTCCGCGCATGGAGTTTGGTTGAGCCATGCCGATCAGTCGCGCATCGGTTTTGATCGCATCTTCGATCATCTGAAGGTAGCGCGGTTCAAAAATATGCAGCGGCAGGCGTGCGCGGGGCAGCAGCAAAGCCCCGGGCAACGGAAAGATCGCAATCGTGTCAGGGAGTTGTGTTTGCTTTATCATAATCCACGATCTAGCGCGCAATGCGCATCAGGCAAATATCAATGAGCTCAATTTGCGACGTCCGTTCAAAGCAATTGGATCTGTTGGCTTGAGGGCATCGAAAATCGTGAAAAGCTGCGTCTTTGCGGCACCTTCATTCCAGTCGCGGTCCCGCCTGAACAGCTCTAGCAATTGATCGACGGCACCTTGGCTGTCGCCGTTGGCTTGCAGTGCCAGTGCCAGATCGAACCGGGCTTGCAAGTCAGCCGGATCAGCTTCGACGGCGGCGGTAAGTTCCGTGACCGGACCGGCATCTTCGGCTTGGCGTGCCAAGAGCAGTTGCGCATGTGCGGCTTCCAGCTCCGGTGCTTTTGATATCTCGATGGGGGCACCGTTCAAAAGCGCTTCGGCCTGATCCAGTTCGCCCATGGCGATATGCGCGCGGACCATGCCGCCGTAGGCGGGCGCGTTCATCGGGTCTTCGCCCAGAATGGCGGCAAAGGTCTGTGCCGCATCTGCGGCAGCGCCTTCTGTCAGCATCTCTTCGGCGGCTTCAATGGCTTCGGCAAGGCCGTCGTCGGGCGCTTCGCCCCCCGACGCTTTGACGACGCGGTCGATGAAATCCTTCATCTCGGAGGGGGGCACGGCACCTTGGAAACCGTCGATGGGTTGGCCTTTGTAAAAGGCATAGACGGTCGGGATCGACTGGATTTGCAGCTGACCCGCGATCATCTGTGCCTCGTCCACGTTGACCTTGACCATTTTGACAGCGCCTTTGGCGGCGCGCACGGCTTCTTCCAATTGCGGCCCGAGGGTTTTGCAGGGACCGCACCATGGTGCCCAGAAATCGACGATGATCGGGATCGTTTGGGAGGCCTCGACAACGTCGGTCATAAAGGACGCTTCGTCGCTGTCCTTGATCAGGTCATCGGCGGCGGGGGTCAGCCCGGAAAGGTTCAGTTCCATATCGTATCCTTCGCTCTTGCGCGTTTGGCTTTATATGTCGGCAATGGCCTGTGATTTAAAGGTCAAAGGTTGCAAAAACCGGCGCGTGGTCGCTGGGTTGTTCCCAACCACGCACGGCGCGTTCCACGCGGCTTGAGTGGCCTGCGTTTGAAATGTCGGATGTGGCCCAGATGTGGTCCAGCCTGCGGCCCTTGTCAGCGCCATCCCAGTCTGGCGAACGGTATGACCACCATGAATAAAGCTTGCCCTCTGGAATGTCCTGCCGCGTGATATCGACCCATGCGCCTGCGTCTTGGGTCGCGGCCAGCGCCTCGACCTCAACAGGGGTGTGGCTGACGACCTTGAGCAGCTTTTTGTGGTCCCATACGTCGTCCTCACGCGGGGCGATGTTCAGATCACCCACAAGGACGGATTTTTGGGGTTTGTCGTTGTGGAACCAGTCGCGCATCTCGGACAGGTAGTCGAGTTTTTGACCAAACTTTTCATTGATCGCACGGTCGGGTTTGTCACCGCCTGCAGGGACATAAAAGTTGTGGATGGTGGTGCCGTTCTCAAGCTGTGCCGCGACATGACGGGCATGGCCGAGTTGGGCGAAATCCTCACCGCCCACATCGGTCAGCGGCAGTTTGGACAGGATTGCCACGCCATTATATCCCTTTTGACCGCGCGCCACCATGTACGTGTATCCCGCAGCGGCAAAGCCCTCCAACGGGATTTTGTCCACCGGGCTTTTGCATTCCTGCAAACACAAGACATCCGGCCCATGTTCCGCCAGCATTTTCAACACAAGCGGTTCGCGCAAGCGGACGGAGTTGATGTTCCAGGTGGCAAGGGTAAAGGGCATGGCGGCGGGCTCCGGGTTCACGAGGGTTTCGCGCACCCTAGCCTTTGACGGAGCGCGCCGCCATGCGGAAATCAGACGCCGTTGGGGGCCAGCATGACCTTGCCCTTGCGTTCGCCAGCCCATGAATATTTCGCCGCATCAGCGATTTCATCGAGGGTAAAGTGACGGTCAATCGGGGCAAAAAGCGTGCCTTTGGCGATTTGACCGGCCAGATCGGCATAAAGCGCCTGACGCGTGGCCTTGTCTGCTGCGTTCATCCACGTGACCAGCCAGAAACCGTGCATAGTGATGTTGTTGAAGATCAACGCGGCTGCGCCGATGGCGCTGTCCTCGTTTGACATGCCGCCATAGTTAACCAACGTGCCGCCCGGCTCTAACGTATCTGCCAGACGTCCGGCTGTCTTGCCTGCAACAGCATCAACGGCCAGTTTCATCTTGGCACCTGTTGCCGCTTTGACTTCGCGTGCCAGATCGGGACCATCGACCAGCACAATATCTGCGCCTAGTTCCTTTAGGCCTGCAATCGCACTTGTCCGGCGTACTACATTGACCACGTTGATGCCGCGTGCACGGGCAAGCTGTACCAGATAACCACCGACGGCAGAGTTGGCAGCGGACTGGATGACCCAATCGCCTTCTTTCAGATCAGCATATTCACTGAGCAGCAAAGCGGCTGTGGCAGGGTTGACCAGCAACATGGACAACTGGTCAAGATCGCCTTCGGGCAGGGGCACCAGATGGCGGGGGTCTGCGA
>JAFMHE010000111.1 GCA_017854675.1 Paracoccaceae bacterium
TATATTGCCATCCCAGATCACCGGGCCAAGGCTCTGCCACTGCGCTGACAAGCACAAGCGCCTTGGTGGTGTCAGGGCGTGAAAGGCCCCACGCCAGCGCGACGATGCCGCCAAATGAATGGCCCAGAACGATGGGGGTTGTGACGCCCAGTTGATCAGCGGCGGCCTGTAAAAGTGCCGCCTGTTTCATCGGGGTTTCTTCGCGTGCATTCCATGCGCCGCCGTGACCGGGCAACCGGTCGGTCCAGCCCAAACCGGGTCTGTCAAACATGATGACGCGGTAACGGTCCGCCAACCGGTCCGCGAATCCCAGCGTGAAATCGTTCAGATTGCCGCTGGCCCCGTGCAGCAACACCAGATCGGGCCCTTGGCCGGTGATTTTGTAGTGCACGTTGATGCCGTTCACGGTGATAAAATCACTGGCGGGGGGATGCTGTGCTTCGGCTGCCGTCTCTCTGCTGTGCGCGCGCCACTGGACAACGCCGATCAGGATCGCAATCAGAACCAAGGGCAGGATCAGTTTCAGCGACATCTCAGAGCTTTCCGATTTGGGTCATATCAAACGGTGTGGATTGGTATATCTCGTTGATCCAATTGCCATAAAGCAGATGCGCATGGCTGCGCCACCGGTTGACGGGGGGACGCG
This sequence comes from Paracoccaceae bacterium, assembly GCA_017854675.1. GTDB lineage: Bacteria > Pseudomonadota > Alphaproteobacteria > Rhodobacterales > Rhodobacteraceae > Sulfitobacter. The sequence goes on from JAFMHE010000111.1 coordinate 647, forward strand.
ACGGATCATCGCCCGGATAGTAATTGCACGGCACGTTGATCGGCGTGCCCGCAGCGACATCACGGTCATATTCCTGTTTCAACGTGTCGCTGTCGTATTCAAAGTGGTTGAATACATACAGCGCGCGGTGTGCTGGATCCTCGATCAGACAAGGGCCGACCTCATCACTGCCAAGCAGGGTCTTGAGACCGGGTTGCGCATCAACTTCGTTTTGGCGCATCTCTGTCCAGCGTGACACCGGCATGACGCATTCATCCGAAAAGCCGCGCAGATAGGGCGATGCGGGTGCCAGATTGCGGTGGCGAAAGCAGCCAAATGTTTTTTCGGCTAGGATGTGTTTTTGAACGCCGTGGAAATGGTTGATCATCGCCATGCCACCCCAGCAGACCCCGAATGTGGAATGCACATGGGTCTGGGTCCAGTCCATGATGCGCTTGAGCTCGCCCCAATAATCGACATCCTCAAACGGCATATGTTCAATCGGTGCACCGGTGATGATCAGACCATCGAATTTCTCGTCTCCGACCTCTTCAAAGGGGCGGTAGAAGCTTTCCATGTGTTCGGCAGTCGTGTGCCGGGTCTGATGATCGGTCATGCGCAGCAGGGTCAGTTCAATCTGCAAAGGTGTCGCGCCGATGAGGCGGGCGAACTGATTCTCCGTCTGGATTTTCTTGGGCATCAGGTTCAGCAGGGCGATTTTCAGGGGGCGAATGTCCTGACGGGCGGCGAGCTCCTCATCGACCACCATCACGCCTTCGCGCGAAAGCACGTCAAAGGCAGGCAGGGTGGCTGGAATCTTGATGGGCATTGGATTCTTTCGGTTGTGGAACGTTTAGATAGGCCGAGGGGGGCAGGCTGCCAAGGGTTGCGGCCTCACGAGTGGGAGAGGCAGGTGTCAGGCGGGCAAAGTGTCGGCGATCAGATCGACAAAATCGGCCTCGGATGTGAGGGCGCTGATATGGTCTGGCGTGATGGTCACACCCCATTTGGACATCGCTTCATAACGTGGCTGCCGGTGGTGCAGCGCTTGGGCATAGGTCCAGCGCACAAAGATATCTGGATCAACGTCACCCTCTGAGATATTGTTTTCATTGAGGTATTCATTCCAGACCCGCGTCAGAAATTCCGGCTGGTAGGCCATTGGTTTCGGCGCGCGGTCAAAGCGGCGGATCAATTCTTGGGTGTGGGCCTCATCGCCTTTGATCCAGACCAGCAGGCATTCGTCAGACAGCGCTTTGAGCAAGGGATCGTTTGGATTTTGGGGATCGACCCATTCACAGATGGACCCGCCCGTGTCGCAGATGAAATGTTCATAGCCATAAAGCGCCTTGGCGCGATGTGCGAAATGTGCGGTATCTTTCAGTGCGGCAATCTCGGCTTGGCGGAACGCTTCTTGGCGCGTGGCATATTCGGCCATCGGCAGGCCGCCCTTTGCAGGATCGCCCGGTTTGCCCAGCCATGTGGCGACAGGCGCGAGATTATCAAAGGTGATGTTGGAGGCGATATAAATGCTGTCGCTCATCAACAGATCACGCAGAAAGGGGACTTTCATCGCCTCTGCCTTGGCGTTGTCCGCGATAATTTCGCCCAAATACCGCGTGCCGATGCGGTAATCTATGGAATAGTGGAACCAGTCGCCAGAACCGCGCAGAATGCCCGACAAATGGGTTTTGCCAAGGCCCGACATGCCAAAGACAAGAACCTTGCGGCGCGGTGCTGCGCGCCATGCGTCGGCGGTGGAATAAAGCATATCAGGCATCCGTGGCTGAGGGCGTTGACCCTATTTAACCGAGCCTTTGATCAGACGCCAGATGCGGCCATCCAGCACCAAAAGCCCCAGCGCCAGCAATGCAAAGCCAAAGTACGCGGCCGGGCGCAATGCCTCGTTCAGCAGCACAGCCCCCAGCACGATGGCGAAAGGCGGGATCAGCAGTGTGACCAGCATCAGATTGCCACTGCCCGCCATGGCCAGAACACGGTAGTACAAGAGATAGGCAAGCGCCGTCGCGATCAAGGCGTAATAGCCGATGGCAAGATAGGTGCGCGGTTGCAGGTCGAGTGAAATCGGCCCCTCAACGATCCACGCCAGCGGCAGCATGATCAGTGTAGCACCTGTAACCATGCCCGCAGCAGCAACTTGTGGCGGTTGCGTGCCAAGACGTTTTCGCGCCCAGACGCTGGCTAACGCATATGAAATTGTGCCACCGATTACAGCAAGTTGCGCGAGGGAACGAATGTCGAATTCGCGCAGGTTCTCAAGACCGATGGCGGTGGCCACACCTGCAAATCCAAGCATGACACCAACCGCCTTGCGCGGCGTTACGCGTTCATCTGCGAAAAAGATCGACGCAGCGATGACCCCGAAAATCGCCGTGGCCGCGTTCAGGATCGAGGTCAGACCGCTTTCGATGTGCAATTGCCCCCACGCCATCAGCCCAAAAGGGATCACGTTGTTCAGCAATCCCATGCCCATAAATCCGATCCAGACTTTGGGATCACGCGGGATAGGCAAGCGCATCACCAGCACCGCTGCCCACAGTGCAAGCATCGCCCAAACAACCCGGTGCGCAACGGCGGTCATCGGGCCGATTTCATCCAGCGCGATACGGATGGAAACAAAGGACGCGCCCCAGATGGTCGCCAGCAGCAGCATTTCTGCCCAAGCGCGCGTCGAGATGGATTTTTGCGTGTTCATCGTCGGGTTCTATGCCAGTGTACCGCGCGGCACGACCCGTTTCATGCGGTTTTCCGCGTCTCGAACCAGATGTTCAGGTAATTGCCGGCAAAGATGACGACAGCGCCGACGAACACCCAGATGTCCAACGCTTCATTGTAAATCAGCATGGCCAGTATTGCGATCAGGGGCAGGCGTGCGAAATCAATCGGGGCAACAATCGTGGCCGGTGCGATCTTGAGCGCGCTGGTGATGCAAAAGTGCGCCAAGAGCCCGCAGGCCCCGACCAACAAAAGCAAGGGCAGGCTGTCATAATCGGGCAGGGCAATGTCACCGTCATATCCCGCAGCGATAACGCCAAGGACCAGTTGCATGCTGGTCAGGTAGAACATGATCGCTGTTATGGTCTGCGTCTTGGTCAACCGTTTTGTCAGGATAAACGTCAAAGCAAAGAAGATCGCGCAGGCAGCCGCAGCAAGCATGCCTGCGTTCAGCCCCTCAACAGTGGGACGCGCAACGATCAAAATGCCGGTAAAGCCAAGCAAGGCGGCAATGCTGCGCACAAGGGTCAGCCGTTCACCCAGCAGGATCGGTGACAATACGATCACCCAAAGCGGTGTGGTGAATTCGAGCGCAAAAACCTGCGCGAGCGGGATCACGGTGACTGCGTAGAACCACAGGTTCTGGCCGGTGAAATGCACGATATTACGCAGGCCGTGCTGACCAATCGCCTGCGTGTTGATCTGACGCAGGGTGCCCGCGAAATAGGCCACCACCAAGACAATTACCAAACCGAACGCAGAGCGGTACATCATGATCTCGAACGTATCGAAATCGGCGCCCAACTCTCGGCCCGCCAGCGCCATGGTCGTGAAAGAACCGATAGCGCCCAACATCCACAGGGCTGCGCGGAAAATGTCGCTCATGGCATGCCTTGGATGGTATAGGCGCGTTTGATGCCTTTGGTTTGTTCGGCCCATTCAGAGGTCGATGCGCGGGTTTGATGCGCCTCGAATGCTGAAGGGTCGGTAAAACGTTCATCGACCTGCCAGATCAATGGATCGGGTGTCGGTGCGACACTGAATGCGATGCAACCCACCTCGGCGCGCGTTGCCGTGATGTGGGCGTCAAGTGCTGCGCGCACGCGGGCGGCTTCGTCCTCATCTGCGCAGATCAATTGGCCGGACAGCGTAACTTCGGTCATTCCCATTCAATGGTTCCGGGCGGTTTTGAGGTGATGTCATAGGTCACCCGGTTGATCCCCGGCACCTCGTTGATGATCCGCGTTGCCGTCTCGCCCAAAAATTCATGCGTGAAAGGATAATAATCGGCGGTCATACCGTCCACAGATGTCACCGCGCGCAAGGCGCAGGCGAAATCGTAGGTACGGCCATCGCCCATCACACCCACGGTGCGCACCGGCAGAATGGCAACGAAAGCCTGCCAAATCTCGTCATAAAGCCCGTGCTTGCGGATCTGGTCGATATAGACCGCATCGGCCTCGCGCAGAATGTCGAGTTTCGGGCGGGTGATTTCACCGGGACAGCGGATCGCCAGACCGGGGCCGGGGAACGGATGACGCCCGATAAAACTGGTGGGCAGACCAAGCTCACGGCCCAAGGCGCGGACCTCGTCTTTGAAAAGTTCGCGCAGCGGTTCAACCAGTTTCAGGCCCATTTTTTCGGGCAGACCGCCGACGTTGTGGTGCGATTTGATGGTGACAGAAGGGCCACCTGAAAAGCTGACCGATTCGATCACATCGGGGTAAAGCGTGCCTTGGGCTAGAAAAGTGGCATCGCCGACCTCTTTGGCATGCTTTTGGAACACGTCGATAAAAAGTTTACCGATGATTTTGCGCTTGGTTTCAGGGTCGGAAACGCCGTCGAGTTCGCCAAGGAACAATTCCTGCTCATCCGCGTGGATCAGCGGCATGTTGTAATTGTCGCGGAACATTTTGACGACTTCTTCGGCCTCACCTTTGCGCAAGAGACCGTGGTCGACAAAAACGCACGTCAGTTGATCGCCGATGGCCTCGTGAATCAGTACGGCCGCCACGGACGAATCGACTCCGCCGGACAGGCCGCAAATGACCTTTTGGTCGCCAACTTGTGCCCGAATGGCGGCAATGGCCTCTTCGCGGTAGGCGCTCATCGTCCAGTCGCCTTTGAACTCCGCAAGCCGGATAAAGTTTTCATAAAGCCGCGCACCATTGGGTGTGTGGTGGACTTCGGGGTGGAACTGAACGGCGAAAAAGTTGCGATCCGTATCGGCTGTGATCGCAAATGGTGCATTAGGAGAGGTCCCGAAGACCTTGAAACCCGGCGCAATTTTGCTGACGTGGTCGCCGTGGCTCATCCAGACCTGCTCACGCTCAACAGTAAACCAGCCTTGCAGCAGGTCCAGTTTTTCAGCCTCTGGCGTCACGTAGGCGCGGCCAAATTCAGCCGTCCCATGGCCGCGTTCCACCTTGCCGCCCAGCATTTCCATCATCACCTGCTGACCGTAGCAAATGCCAAGGATCGGCACGTCCAATTCAAACACGCGCGCAGGCGGGCGCGGTGAATTGGCGTCGATGACTGATGCAGGGCCGCCCGACAGGATCACGGCCTTTGGGTTGAAGTCGGCCAGAAAGGCTTCGTCGACCACGTTGAAAGGGTGGATTTCGCAAAAGACATTCAGTTCGCGCAGGCGGCGCGCGATCAACTGGGTGACTTGGCTGCCGAAATCAATGATCAGCAGGCGATCGTGGTCGGTGGGGGCGATTGTTTGTGTCATAGCGCTTGATTAGGCGCGGTTGGCGCGCGTGGCAAGTGTAGGACTGGGGCGCTGGCGTCGCGCCAAAGGCGCGCGTGATTATTTTGACGCGCCTCCATCGCGATACCCCGAAATATTTCAAGCCAAAAAGAAAGTCGTCAGAGGTCCGGAGTACGCCTGCGATGTCGCTTTTTTCTCACGGTGGCCGTTATCCGCGCGAAGGTCGGGGGCGGAGTGCGTTAGGGACAGGTCAGATTTAGCGAAGGATCAGGACAATGGGTGAGACAGCACGACGCGGACGCGGTGGTGGTGGTGCAGCGCGGCGCGCAGAACGCAGCGCGGTGTCGTTTGAAACGGCCCGCTTTATTGAGCGTAACATTCCCAACTTTGAAGTTCTGACCGAAGAAGCGCTGGAGATTATCGAGCGCAACGCGGATACGATTCTTGAAGAGGTCGGTGTTAACTTTCTCAATAATCCGGCGGCCTTGGAGCGTTGGCGCGCAGCGGGCGCAGATATCGACGGCGAGCGGGTCCGCATCCCGCGCGGATTGGCCCGCAAGCTGTGCGAAACGGCACCGGCGCAGTTCACGCAACACGCCCGCAACCCCGCGCGCAATGTCGAAATTGGCGGCCGCAATCTGGTGCTGGCACCTGTCTATGGCCCGCCCTTCGTGCGCGATGTTGCAGGTGGCCGTCGCTATGCGACCATGGCCGATTTCAACAAATTCGTGAAGCTGGGCTATATGTCCAAATGGCTGCACCATTCGGGCGGCACCGTTTGTGAACCCACGGATATTGCCGTCAACAAGCGGCACCTCGACATGTTGCACGCCCATATGACGCTAAGCGACAAGCCTTTCATGGGGTCCGTGACCGAGCCGAGCCGCGCACAGGATTCGGTTGATATGGCCAGCATCCTGTTCGGTGCGGATTTCGTGCAGCAAAACACTGTGATGACCTCGTTGATCAACATCAACTCGCCGATGACATTCGATGATGTGATGATGGGTGCGCTTGAGGTTTACGCCGAAAACAACCAAGCCGCGATCATTTCGCCCTTTATCGTCGGTGGCGCTATGGCACCGGTGTCGGTTGCGGGCACCTTGACGCAGGTGTTGGCCGAAGCGCTTGCGGGGATTGCTTATAGCCAGTTGGTACGTCCCGGCGCGCCGATTATCATGGGGGCGTTCGTGACCTCCATCGACATGAATTCTGGCGCACCGACGTTCGGCACGCCCGAAGCGGCGCTCATTACTTATGGTGCAGGGCAATTGGCACGGCGCATGAACTTGCCGTATCGTTCTGCAGGGTCGTTCTGTGGATCGAAATTGCCCGATGCGCAGGCGGCCTATGAGACTGCCAACAGCCTCAACATGGGTCTGCTTTCGGGTGTGAACTTTATGCTGCACGCTTGCGGCTGGCTCGAAGGCGGGCTGGTCAGCTCGTTTGAAAAGTTTGTCATGGATGCGGACCAACTGGGCGCGCTGCACCATATTGCGCGTGGCGTTCAGATTGATGAGAACGCGCAAGCGATGGATGCGATACGTGAAGTGGGTCCGGGCGGGCATTATCTGGGGTGCGAGCACACGCAGAACAACTTCAAATCTGCGTTCTGGAAGTCGGACCTGCTGGATTACAAACCCTTCGAGACCTGGGAGGACGAAGGTGCCCGCGACACGCAGGCGCTTGCCAGTCTGCGGGTCGAAAAGATGCTGAACGACTACCAGCAGCCCCCCATGGATCCTGCGATCCGCGAGGCGCTGGATGCTTATGTCGCGCAGAAAAAGGCGGCGGAGCCTGACAGCTTTATGTAATCGGCGTGCAGGCTGATTATTGCGCCCGCACCAACATCACGCCAGTGAAGCGCGCAGATCGCGCGCTTCACTGATCACCGCAATCAGCACATCAACATGCCGGATCACGCTGTAGTTGGCGTCTGACGTGGTGCGCTGGTGTTCTAGCTCGGCTTCCATCTCCATCAGTTTCATCAAGGCCGCACCATGCCGCGGCAGCACGCCGTAGCCCAAAAGCCGCGGCAGATGCGCCGTGCGTCTGTAGTCTTCGGCACCGATCCGGGCAGCCCGCATCATCAGGCGGGGGCGGTGCAGGGCGTGAAGCATGGAAAGCAAATCTTGCATGGTGTCATCCTCGGGTTTCCAGACCGGCAGAAGTGCGTCTGGTTTCAACCACAATTGCACAACTTATAAGGGTGTTGCGGATTCGGCATGACCGGCGCACGGCAGCGTTACGACTGTTTATCATTTGGAAACAATGATGATCCCACCGCAAGATTTTAACCTTTGGGTAACAAATGCAATTCTAGGTTGTATTCATTAACTTGTGGGTAACTTTGGTAAATGGGACGGACTGCGTATGTTGGGGGCATCAATGACATCAGAACAAACCGGGGCGGTGCTGGGCCTGCCTGACTGGGTGCCAGAAGGTGCCAAGCATTACATTGCGCATACAGAACAAGGCGCGCCGATCCGGGCGTTGGCGCGCGCTGCCGGATGCCATGCCTCAACCGTGTTGCGCCAGATCCGCAAGGTTGAAATGCGCCGCGATGATCCGCTGGTCGACGCGGCCTTGCGCAAACTCAGCGCCGGAGATGCCGTGTGCGCCCAGATGCACCTGAAACGAAAGGAAACACTGCCGATGATGCATGCCGCCTTAGCCGCCGTTCCAGATCAGCAAACCCTCAAGCGTGAGGCGCCCCGTGTGTTGCGGCGGTTGTGTGAAACGGGGGCCGTGCTGGCGGTGGCCGCAGAGATGGAAAAGGCCGTTGTTGTGCGCGACACCCCCGAAGGCGGCAGTGCGCGCACGGCGGTTGTAGACAGCCACTTGGCGCAGGCGATGGCCTTAAAGGACTGGATCGCGCCGCTGAACACCGGGCGGGTCGTGCGCTATCAGATCACAAATGCTGGGCGCGCGGCCTTGGTTGAAATGGTGGAGGCACTGCACAAGGGGCGAGATGCGCTGGCCAAATCTGCTGACGTGACAGAGGAATGGCACGAAAGCGCGGATGCCTTGGCTGAAACGCCGCGCCGCCAGCGGATGCGCTACGCCTTGTCAGAAAGCCCGCTTGTGGCCTTGTCACGACGTCGCGACCATGACGGCAAACCCTTCCTGACAGATGCGCTGGTGCATGCGGGGGAACGTCTGCGCGAAGACTTCGAGCTTGCTCAGATGGAGAGCCGTACCACCCAGAACTGGGAGGGTTTTCTAACGGCAGGTGCCAGCCGCGGCGCTGGCGGCGGCACCGACAGCGCACCGGCCGCGGCCCGTGCGCGTGTGGCGGCGGCACTCAGCCATTTAGGGCCGGGCCTGTCGGATGTGGCGCTGCGCTGCTGCTGTTACCTGGAAGGGCTGGAGACGACAGAAAAACGCCTTGGCTGGTCGGCGCGCTCGGGCAAGATCGTGCTGCGCATCGCATTGCTGCGTTTGAACCGCCATTACGAGGAAACAATCGGTCAGGGGGGGGGCGATGATCGGCTGATCCCGACACACCGGGAAATCTACGATCTGCCAAAGGCGGCTCACCATTGCGTGTGGGCCGTCTTTTTTTGATGACGGCAGGGGCGATCAATGGGTAACCATCCTCTCAATCAAGGGAGAATGGTCATGACAGCACAAGACTTGCGGGACGCGGCAGCACTACTAATTCTGCGGCTGGGCCTTGCGTGGTTTATGTTCCTGTGGGCCGTGCACAAGCTGATCACACCGGGGCAATACAAAGCGCTTGCCAAGAATTTCGACGGTGTGGATCTGTCGATTGCCCAGATCGTGACGGCGGGGTCGGTGCAGGTCGCGCTTTGCGTGATGGTTGCCTTGGGCATTTTCCGTTATGCCAGTTATGGCGCGTTGGCGGTGATGCATTTCTATACGCTCACGCGGCGGTGGGAGGGATTCTTTGATCCCTTTGCGGTCAACGGCAACGGATTTCCGGTCAACCGCAATCAGGTGATTGATCTGGCGGTGATGGGCGCGTTCATCGCGTTGTTGCTGATGGTGGCCCGCGATCATTGGAGCTTGGGCGCAGCGCTGCGCCGCCGTATGGGCGCTAGTTGGTGGCAATAGCGCTGCATGGGGCGCAAGGCCGCATTGCAGGGCTGGGGTCTTTTGTTTGCGCGGCGATGTGTTAGATGTATCGCAGTAAACATGAGGTCCCCATGCGCGATCTGAAAATTCCCGAACAACGCCACCCTGAAAAGGCCCGCAAACCTGACAATGCGCAGCCGAAAAAACCATCATGGATTCGCGTAAAAGCACCCGGTGGCGAGGGCTATGCCAAAACCGCCAAGATCATGCGCGATAACAAACTGGTGACAGTGTGCGAGGAAGCGGGCTGTCCAAACGTGGGTGAATGTTGGTCCCAGGGCCATGCCACTATGATGATAATGGGTGAGGTCTGTACGCGGGCCTGCACGTTTTGCAACATTGCGACCGGCAAACCGCCCGATGATCTGGACGTGTTCGAACCCGGTCGGGTGGCGGATGCGGTCGCTAAACTGGGTTTGAACCACGTTGTTATTACATCCGTAGACCGTGATGACATCGCTGATGGCGGGGCAGAGCATTTCGCCCAGACCATCCGCGCCGTGCGTCATCGCAGTCCGGATACCACAATTGAGATACTAACGCCCGATTTCATCCGCTGCGGGCCAGAGGCGCTTGAGCAGGTGGTGGATGCACGCCCCGATGTATTCAACCACAACCTTGAAACCGTGCCCGGCCTTTACCCCGAAGTGCGTCCCGGCGCGCGCTATTTCCATTCGCTGCGTCTGTTGCAACGGGTCAAGGAACTCGACCCGTCAATGTTCACCAAGTCGGGCATCATGGTGGGATTGGGCG
>JAFMHE010000361.1 GCA_017854675.1 Paracoccaceae bacterium
TCCCGGAACCCGAAACACTTGTATTTTCGCACCCCGGCGACCTGCCTGACGTCCCACGCCCTTCGGGGATAGAGAACCTTGGCCTTGGGCCCGATTTGATGCTTGGCGGGTTTGCCCTGACTTACGGCACGGCGCAGGACGGGCGCATTGGCATTGCAGGAACCGTGATCAACATCGGGACCGAAGGTGCCGACACCTCGCTAGTGTCCGTCTACCTGTCACAAGACGCGACAATCAGCGCCGACGACGTGCTGCTGCAAAGTTTTCAGGTCGAACCGATCGCCAGCGGCAACCTGATTGATTTCGAAAGCCTGATTGACCTGCCATCTGCGGTCCCATCCGGCGCACCGTTTTTCATCGGCCTGCGCATCGACAGCACGAACGCGGTGGTAGAGGCGGATGAAACCAATAATACAACGCTTGGCCAGCTTTTTCAGCCCAACCCGGCCATTGGCGTCGCAGCACCGGTGCATGTTGAGCCTTATGTTTTGTTGTTGCGCGATGACAGAAATCTGAATGAAACAGGTGATCTGGCCGCACTCGGTCCTGAGTTGCGCATTGCAGAGGCGCTATCGCTGACAGACTTGAACGCTCTGCGCACAGATTTGGGTCGCGCTGGCATATCGACGTACGAAGATGTTCCTGTGTTCCAGTTTCAGGCCTTGCCCGCTTTGCTGAACGGTAGCGTTGATGCGCTGGTCTTGTACCGCGACAGCGCGCTTCTTGACCCGTTGCCAAGCGGCGTTTCTGTGTTTGAAATTCCAGGCAAACCGGGTGATATCGTCCCCTTTGACGCTGCAATCAACATGATCTTGGGCGGCGGCGGTGATGATATTCTATTTGCGACAACCGCGAACGATCTGATCATCGGTGGTGGCGGGCGCGATACGGCTGCGTTTGAAGGACCGCAATCCAGTTATACACTGACGCTAACACCGAGTGGTATGACGCTACGCGACAGACGGGATGATGCGGGTCAATTTGATACGCTCATTTCCATCGAAACGCTGGACTTCGGAACCGACGGTGCGGCGTTTAACAACCAACCAATGGCGCTGGACCTTTTCTCTGGGCCGACACGTCTGACAGCAAGTGATTTCAGCCTGATTACAGAGCTTTACATCGCGTACTTCAACCGCGCGCCTGACGCGATAGGGCTCTATTTCTGGGGCACATTGTTTGAAAAGGGCTTCACGCTGGAGCAGATGGCCGCCAGCTTTTTCGATCAGCCGGAAACCCGCGCCACCTATGCTGCTGTGATTGACCACAACGGTGGTCTGATCGACGCAGATGCCTTTGTCACGGCGGTCTATGCAAATGTGCTGGGTCGTGCACCGGATGCCGATGGTTTCGCATTCTGGACCACACAGTTGAACAACAATCCCGATATCACGCCGCCAACCTTCATTCTGTCGATCATCAACGGCGCGAAATTTGCCGCCGATCCCGTGCCTCAGACCTTTGTCGATCAAGCCTATCTGGCGACCAAGACAGAGATTGGTGCGTATTATTCTGTGATAAAGGGGTTAAGTGACGTCGCAGATGCGCGCAGCGTGATGCAGGCTTATGACGGCTCACCGCAAAGCATCGGCGCGGCCGTTGATCTGGCGGATATGTTCCGTCTGGCCGCGTCAGACCCGCTAACGGGCGATTTTATATTCCCGCTGGTCGGTGTGATTGACGATCCTTTCGCAATCTTCTGAGGGCAGTCTTTTAAGGGGGCAACTGTGTCCAGAGGCCCTTGCCCCCGAGGGGTGAGATACGGCAAGTTGGGGCATGTCAAAAAACCTCGCCTACGCGCTGACCAGATGCCCGCGTATTTTCAATACGGACCGGGCGCATGATGCTGAAAACCTTGTCGGTGATTTGCCAAGCGAGGTGCGTGCACTGGTCGTCGGCGCGGCCAGCGGCAGTCCCTATCTGTTGGGGCTAATGCAAAAAGAAGCAGATTGGCTGCGCGGGGCGGTCGATGATCCGGTTGCCGCTGTGGGTGACGTCATCATGACCGCACAAACAGCGCCGTTTGACGTGATAGGCGACGCATTACGGCAGGGCAAAAGGCGTGTTGCGCTGATGACAGCGCTGGCCGATTTGGGCGGCGCGTGGTCGCTGGCGCAGGTGACGGACGCGCTGACGCGCTACGCCGATGCGGCATGCGGTGCGGCCCTCAGGGCGGGGCTGGCCCAGCAGATCAAACGCGGCAAACTGCCCGGTATGGGGATGGACGATCTGGCTGATGCGGGCGGAATGGTGGTCCTGGCCATGGGCAAGATGGGCGCGCACGAGCTGAACTATTCGTCGGACATTGACCTGATCTGTCTGTTTGACGAAACCCGTTTTGACCCGAATGACTTCCATGATGCGCGCACCGCCTTTGTCCGTGCCACCCGCGCGATGAGCGGCACGTTGAGCGATCTGACAGCGCAGGGATACGTCTTTCGCACCGACCTGCGGCTGCGGCCCGATCCTGCGGTTACACCCGTTTGCATGGCGATGGAGGCAGCAGAGCGGTATTACGAATCGCTGGGCCGTACATGGGAACGGGCGGCCTATATCAAGGCGCGACCGGCTGCGGGCGATCTGAAAGCCGGGCAGACATTTCTGGACGGTTTGCGCCCGTTCGTCTGGCGCAGGCATCTGGATTTTGCGGC
>JAFMHE010000112.1 GCA_017854675.1 Paracoccaceae bacterium
GGCGGGTACTTTGCCTACATGGCGCATCCGTTTTCCGAAAGCGCGGCCACACTCGCACCAAGATTGGTGCGCGATGCGGGCATTTTGTGTTTGCCGGGCACGATGTTCTATCCCGAAGGGGATCCCGCAGGCGCGCGCCAGCTGCGCATCGCCTTTGCCAATCTTGACGCAAAAGGCATCTCAGAGCTGTTTGACCGGTTGGCGGCGCTGACACCGGACTAAGCTATCCTTGCCCCGCCCTGCACAGACGCATAGACAAGCGGAAACGCGCAACGAAGGACCGAACCCAATGGCCAAAGGCAACAGTATTTCCAAATCCGCGATGTGGGTTCTGATGGGTCTATTGATCCTTGGCCTCGCCGGGTTCGGGGCCACCAATCTGGGCGGCAACATCCGCACCATCGGCAAGGTGGGCGATAAATCCATTCCGGTCGATCAATACGCGCGTCAGCTACAGAACGAGATCCGCGCCATTGAACAACAGACCCGTCAGCAGTTGCCATTTGCGCGCGCCCAAGAAATCGGTCTGGACCGCGCGGTACTGCAACGTCTGGTGCGCAACCGGGCGCTTGATCATGAAAACGCGCAATTGGGCCTGTCTGTGGGCGATGAAACCCTGCGCGACGAGATTTTGCAGATCAGCGCCTTTCAGGGCATCAACGGTGAATTCGACCGCGAAGGCTATCGCCAGTCCTTGCGTCAGGGCGGCATCACCGAGGCGGAATTTGAAACGTCCCTGCGCGAAGAAGCCGTGCGCACCTTGCTGCAAGGCGCCATTGTCAGCGGTATCCAGATGCCGACGGCCTATGCCGAAACGCTGGTGAATTACGTGGGCGAACAGCGCAGCTTTACTTGGAGCACGCTGACCGAGGATACGTTGACCACGCCCTTGGCCCCGCAAACCGAGGATGATCTGCGCAGCTATTATGACGCCAATGCCGACCGTTTCATGCTCGACCAGACCAAGGTCATCACTTACGTCGTACTGTCCCCCGATGACATGGTCGATGAAGTTGACGTGCCAGAGGACGAAATGCGCGCCGCCTATCAAGAGCGGATCAATCAATACAACCAACCCGCCCGCCGTCTGGTGGAGCGTCTGGTGTTTGCAGATCAGGCGACCGCCGATCAGGCCGCTGCCAATCTGGAGGTTGGTGGCACCAGCTTTGAAGCGCTGGTCGAGGACCGGGGGCTTGAACTGGCGGATGTTGATCTGGGCGATGTTGGCCGCCTTGAACTGGGCGCTGCGGGCGAACAGATTTTCAATGCCGAAGTGGGAGATGTGGTCGGACCGCTGGACAGTGCGTTGGGCCCTGCCCTTTTCCGCATCAACGGCGTCTTGCCCGCACTGAATGTCAGTTTCGAAAATGCGGCCCCTGCTCTGAGGCAAGAGCTGGCTGTCACCCGCGCCCAGCGTGCGGTTGAGGCGCGCGCGCAAGACATTGACGATCAACTGGCGGGCGGTGCGACACTGGAACAGATCGCAGAAGAGACCAAGATGACGCTGGGTACAGTGTCATGGACAGTGGAAAGCAGCGACGGGATCGCGGCCTACAGCGATTTCCGCCAAGAAGCCGCCGCGCTGAGCGAGGGTGATTTCCCACGGATTCTGCAACTGGAGGACGGCAGCATCTACGCCATGCGGCTGGACGAAATACTGCCCGAGCGCGCCAATCCGTTTGACGCCGCCCGCGCGGACGTCGCCGAAGCGCTGCGCGCGGACCGGCTGGTTGAGGCGCTGACAGCGCAATCGGCCTTTGTCATTGCGACATTGGGCGAGGAAGCATCCTTTGCGCAGGCAGGTCTCACCGCGATTGTCGAGGAAGACCAGACGCGCAATGCCTTTATCAACGGCGTTCCCGCCGGTTTCATGGATGAAGTGTTCGAAATGGAAGTCGGCGATGTCGTTGTCCTGCCCGGTGAGGATACGGTTGCCATCGTGCGTCTGGATGCCATCACATCAGCCGCGCAAGACGCGCAATCTGCCGCCTTGCTTGAGCAGTTGGGCGCGCAGATCAACCAGACACTGGCGGCAGATGTGTTCAACATCTACGCCGACGAGGTAGTGCGCCGTGCAGGTCCACAAATTGATCCACGCGCCTTGCAAGCCGTGCATGTGAATTTTCCATAAGTGGGGTTTTTCAGAGCTGAGCGCCGTTTGTCAGGTCGCATCACAGATCGTGCAAAGGCCACAGCATGACCCAGGCACCGTTCGAGATTGCGGGTCAGAGTGTGGCACGTGGCACCTCAGCGATGATCACGCTGCCCGTGTCTATTCTGCCCGACCACACCCCTGTGGGGATGCAGGTCTGTGTGCATCACGGACGACGCCCCGGCCCCACGATGTTCGTCAGCGCAGCCGTCCACGGCGATGAAGTCATCGGCGTGGAAATCGTGCGCCGTCTGTTGCGCGCGCCGCAACTCAAATCCCTGCGCGGGACGTTGTTGGTGGTTCCGGTGGTCAATTCATACGGCTTTTTGTCGCGCTCGCGGTATCTGCCGGACCGGCGCGATCTGAACCGCTGTTTTCCGGGGCATTTATCAGGTTCCTTGGGCGCGCGGCTGGCACATATTTTCCTGAATGAAGTCGTGTTGCGCTGCGATTTTGGCATTGATCTGCATTCCGCCGCCATTCACCGCACCAACCTGCCGCAGGTCCGGGTATCGCCTTTCGACAAGGCGACACAACAGATGGCGACGGATTTCGGCGCGCCTGTGGTTTTGACCTCGCCGTTGCGCGACGGATCGTTGCGCGCGGTATCGGCCAAACATGACGTGCCTGTCCTGCTGTATGAGGCGGGCGAAGGGTTGCGGTTTGACGAGATGGCCGTGCGCGCCGGTGTTGCAGGCATTCTGCGGGTGATGCGCGGGCGCGATATGGTGTCGTCCAAAGGCATCTCGAAACCCAAATCCCCCCCCTATCTGTGCACGTCGTCTGCGTGGTTGCGCGCCCCTGCCGGTGGTCTGCTGCGCACCTTTCGCGCAGAGGGCGAGACCGTGGCAAAAGGCGATGTGCTGGCCTGCGTGTCGGACCCGTTTGGCGCGGTTGAGACAGACCTGATTGCACCAAACGCAGGCATTTTGATTGGTCGGGCGATTCTGCCCGTCGTGAATGAAGGCGATGCGGTGTTCCACCTTGCCAAGCTTGCCCCGAGCGCTGCCGAGGACACCGTGGACGATCTGGCCGGACAATTGGAAAGCGACCCGCTTTTTGATGAAGACGAAATTATCTAGACCTGATTTCTTGCCAAGGTCACGGGCGCCGCTAGTTTTCAAGTAACGCAAAGGAACCTATCATGATGAAATTTATCCTCGCCGCCCTGACCCTCACCGCCGGTGCGGCACAAGCCGATCTTGCCGTCCGCTTTGACGAAGGCGCGCCAAAAGACCGCTTTTCGCTGACAAACACCGGTGATTGCGCCCTGCCCGCATTTTCGGTCCTGTTTGACATTGGTTCCGCACCGGCTGGATTGATCTTTGATGTGACCGGCGGCGGTGCAGGGGTCGAGGTGTTTCAGCCTTTGGTGATGGTGGCAGGTCAGGAATTGCTGCGCGACACGCCGATGGTCAAGGACGGGGACAGCGCCATTATGTTCGATCTTGATGGCTTGGGTGTCGGTGCACAACTCGCGTTCACCATCGACGTCGATGACACTGGCGGCGGGCGCGAGATCACTGTCAACGGCGCAGAAATCCAAGGGGCGTCCGTAACGGTCACTTTTGGCGAAACCGCTTTGACAGGTGTGTTCGATGATACCGCGCGTGCCGTCATTGCGACTGCGCCCTGCACCTCATAAATTGACGCGGGCGTTATTCTTGCTCAAGTAACACGGTTGAGACCGGCACCAGCGCCACTTGTTCAGCACGATCCTGCAAACCCCAAAGCAGCAGCGCCGAGATCGTCTCGGGGCGCAACCGGCCCAGCATGATGACACCGCTTTCCTGACCTGCGCGAAATGCAGCCTGATCAAGGAACCTGCGGATGACGACTGCGGTTTGCCCTTTGCTGTCAAAGTCGCGGAAAATCGGTTTGGCAGGCACACCTTCTTTTGCAGCCAGCGTTGCAGCCGTATTCAGACCTTTGGCCTGCGTGACCCAGCCATGACCGGAGCCTGCCAAATAGGCCGCGACCTGATCTGACACCTCGCGGCTGCTTTGCTGGGTGGCAAGTGGATCATCCAGAACGCCGATAACCTCGGGCAATTGTGACAGCGTCGCGGCAAAGGTCGTTTCAACATCCGTGGCCTGTGCACCTTCAGGCAGCGCAATCATCGCCAGCACCTCAAACCCTGCGGCGCGCAGGCGCGCCATGCGTTCGGGTGCATCGGCCAAGCTGCTGTCTACCGCAAAGCTGATCGGATAGGGAAAGCTGTTGAGCGCCGCGATCCCAACGGCACCATTGGTCGGCGATTGGCCATCATCAATCAGCACAATGCTCATCAACGGTTTGCCGTCTTGGGGTACGATCATCTGGGCGAATTGTTCAATCGGGCGCTGCGCAGTCGCATTCGGCGTTGCAGCCACGTCACCTGCGACTGTTACGGCGGTCGCCTCAGATGCCGGGCGCCGGATGCTGATGCCGCTGTCACGATCCAACAGACTGACCGCGGGCGTGCCGATTGTAGGCGCATCCGAAAGGGCTGCGGTTTGCACGCTGTCATCCTCGGCAGTTGGTTCGGGCGAGACCACCGTGGCTGGCGCAGGGGCTTCATCCATAGGGGCGGCTTCGGCCAAAGATTCTTCTGCAACGGGCTCTTCGGTCATAGAAGTCGGTTTCGCCGGTTCGGCGGTGTCTGGAACCACCTCTGCCGTCTCAGCCTCCTCGGCGGCCGGTAACGCCGCATCATCAGGCGCGTCTGTTGCCAATGGTTGCGCAGGATCATCGAACGCGCCCGTGACGGCCTCCGCCTGTGGCTGCGGCGGCTGCGCAGGTTCGGTGCTGATCGACAATTCGTCTGCCGCCTCAGGCTCCATCGGGGCCAGCGCCAAGGGATTTGGCAACACCGGTTCATCGGCCTCAAGGCCGGTCATGCCGCTGCTTGTTGCCTCTGCCGGGGTGTCAAGCGAACTGGCCTGACCCGTCTGTGGCACTGCTGCTGTGCTCAGGGTGCCATCGTCTATTTCGCTCAGCGTGTCGGGATCGGGTGCGGGCGCTTGCGGGGCCGAGGGCGCCGTTGCAAGCGTAGCATCGCGGTCGCTGCCTGCCTCGCCGCTTCCCGCCTGGGTCACAGGTTCGGGGGCCGCTACGCCGGGCGCCGCGTCCGTTACCTCAGGGGGCGATGGCGGTGGCAAAATCACGGACACCACGCCCGCAGCGCCCACACTCACTATTCCGCCCAAAATCACACCGCTCAAAAATCCGCGTGCCATCTTGTTTTCTCCTGCTTTGCCCGACTGTGCCGGTCTTGTCTGCCCAAGCTCTATATCATGCTTTACGCACATATGTCTTTGGTTCCACGACCTGACACGCGCCCTTGACGTGCGGGGACAAGCCTGAACATGTATGCCGCTAATATAGGCTGTTTGGGCGGTGTTTCTCTAGTCCTTAATCTTTGGATTAACAACTTGCGTGCTGGCGGTGGGACCGCAGGGGCGTCATGGGCAACATTTGCGCAAAGCACGCCGAAACCGGACGACCAACGACGATTGTAACAGACGAAAGACGCGCCCATGAGCGACCAGATCAAGATCCTTATCGACGCCGCGGCCAATGGCCCCCTGACCCGCGCACAGGCCGCCGAAGCCTTTGGCATCCTGTTTGACGGTGAGGCGACCCCCAGCCAGATTGGCGGGTTCCTGATGGCGCTGCGCACCCGCGGCGAGACGGTCGATGAATATGCTGCAGCCGCCTCTGTGATGCGCGCCAAGTGTCATGCGGTCAAAGCACCCGAGGGGGCGATGGACATCGTCGGCACCGGTGGTGACGGCAAGGGCACGCTGAACATCTCGACCGCAACGGCTTTTGTCGTAGCGGGTGCGGGCGTGATCGTAGCGAAACATGGCAACCGCAACCTGAGTTCCAAGTCAGGTGCGGCGGATGCGCTGACGCAATTGGGGTTGAACGTCATGGTCGGCCCCAAGGTCGTTGAGCGGGAATTGGCCGAGGCTGGCATCGGGTTTATGATGGCCCCGATGCACCACCCGGCAATTGCCCATGTGATGCCAACGCGGGCCGAACTGGGCACGCGGACGATTTTCAACATTCTGGGGCCTTTGACCAATCCCGCAGGCGTGAAACGTCAACTGACAGGCGCGTACCGCCGCGATCTGATCCGCCCGATGGCAGAGACAGTATTAGCGCTTGGGTCGGACAAAGCGTGGCTAGTACACGGCTCTGACGGGACGGATGAGTTGACGATCACCGGGGTAAGCTGGGTGTCTGGTCTGGCGGATGGCGCCGTCACTGATTTTGAACTGCACCCTGAGGATGCAGGCCTGCCCGTGCATCCGTTTGAGGATATCATCGGCGGCACGCCCGAGGAAAACGCGCGCGATTTCAGGGCGTTGCTGGAAGGTGTACCATCAGCATACCGCGATGCCGTGTTGTTGAATGCGGCGGCGGCACTGGTTGTGGCAGATGCCGCGCCGGATTTGAAAACCGGCGTGGAAATGGCGCGCGAAAGCATTGACGCGGGCAAGGCCAAGGAAAAGATTGCATTGGTCGCAGCGATCTCTCACGAAAAGTGAGCGCGGACCTGTCGCGGCTGGGCGCATGGGGCGATCTGCCGTTTTTCACCACCACGCTGCCCGCAATCACCAAAGAACTGGACGCGGAAACGCGGCCCGTCTATCCCCCCGTCGGCAAGATGTTCCGCGCGTTGGAATGCACCCAGCCCGATGATGTTCGGGTGATCATTCTTGGCCAAGACCCCTACCACACCCCCGGCAAGGCCGATGGGCTGGCGTTTTCCATCCCCCAAGGGTTTGGCGGCAGGCTTGACAGTCTTGGCAATATTTTCAAAGAGATAGAGAGCGACCTTGGCGCACCGCGCAGGCGCACGGACCTGTCAGATTGGGCCGATCAGGGGGTGTTGCTGCTGAATACCGCGCTGAGCGTGCCGCAGGGTGCCGCCAAAGCGCATGCCAAATTGGGATGGGACATTCTGGTGCGTCATGTGCTGACGCGCCTCAGCGACCAACCGCGTGCCTATCTGCTGTGGGGCGGCCCTGCGCGACAGATGGCACAGGCGGTTGACCCGGCGCGCAACCTCAAGATCGAGACGGCCCATCCCTCGCCCCTGTCCGCGCATCGCGGGTTTCTGGGCGCACGGCCTTTCAGCCGAACCAATGCGTGGTTGCAGGAGCGCGGGATCAAAGCCATAAACTGGGCAGACCCGGAGGCCCCATGACAGATACCATTCTCGACAAGATCAAAGCCTACAAGCTGGAAGAAGTCGCCGCAGATAAAGCGGCAAAACCTCTGGAAGAGGTTGAGGCAGAAGCGCGAGCGGCGTCGCCCGTGCGCGCCTTCGGTGCGGCGCTGCATGAGGCGTCGCGTGAAGGATACGCGCTGATCGCCGAGGTGAAAAAAGCAAGTCCGTCCAAGGGGCTGATCCGCGCTGATTTTGACCCCGCAAGCTTGGCAGCAGCTTACGAGGATGGGGGGGCGACCTGTCTGTCTGTGCTGACCGACACGCCCAGCTTTCAAGGCGCAAAGGAATTTCTGGTCCAAGCGCGCGGGGCCTGCACCCTGCCCGTTCTGCGCAAGGATTTCATGTATGACACTTATCAGGTCGCAGAGGCGCGCGCGCTGGGTGCCGATTGCATTCTGATCATCATGGCATCGGTGTCCGATGCGCAGGCGGCAGAACTCGAAGATGCGGCAATAAGTTGGGGCATGGACGCGCTGATTGAAGTGCATGACGCCGCCGAATTGGACCGCGCGACCAAGCTTAAGAGCAACCTGATGGGCATCAACAACCGTAACCTCAAGACGTTTGAAACCACGCTGGATACCACGCGGGTGCTGTCCAAGTCTGTACCGGCGGACCGCATGATCATATCTGAATCCGGGTTGAACACGCCAAAGGATTTGGCCGATATGGCGATGTATGGTGCGCGGACGTTCCTGATCGGCGAAAGCCTCATGCGGCAGGAAGATGTTGCTGCGGCCACCCGCGCGCTCTTGGCCAATCCGCTGACGGCAGGTGGCATGTGATGGCCCTGACGCATTTCGATGCCAAAGGCGATGCACATATGGTCGATGTCTCTGACAAGGCGGTCACAGACCGTATTGCGGTGGCAGAGGCCTACATCAAGATGGCGGCAGAGACCTTTGATATCATTACCGAAGGGCGTGCCAAGAAGGGCGATGTTACCGGCGTTGCGCGGTTGGCGGGGATCATGGCGGCCAAACGCACGTCAGATTTGATCCCGCTGTGTCATCCGCTCCCGATCAGCAAAGTCACCGTTGATCTAGCGCCTGACGCGGATTTGCCCGGTTTGCGCATCACCGCAACAGTTAAAACAACCGGCCAAACGGGTGTTGAGATGGAGGCGCTGACGGCTGCATCTGTGGCGGCACTGACCGTTTACGACATGGCCAAGGCTGTGGATAAAGCAATGGAAATCGGGGGTTTGCGCGTCGTTCTTAAGGATGGCGGCAAATCCGGTCGATATGAAGCGCAATGATTTCTGTCGCTGAGGCCCGCGCGGCAGTGCTGGCACTTGTGGACCAGCTTGAGATCGAAGAAATACCCCTGCGCGCGGCGGCAGGCCGGATGTTGGCGCGCGACGTTTTAGCGGCGCGCACGCAACCGCCGTTTGCCGCGTCGTCGATGGACGGATACGCGCTGCGCCGCGCCGAGGTTGAGCCGGATGCAATGTTCAAGGTCGTCGGCGAAGCGGCTGCAGGCCATGCCTTCGAGGGCGAGGTAAAGGCCGGTCAGGCCGCGCGTATATTTACCGGTGCACCGGTCCCCAATGGCGCTGATTTCGTTGTTATTCAAGAGGATGTGACCCGTCGCGGTGATCTGATCACATTGGGTCACCGTATCGGGGACAAGGACAATATCCGCCCCGCGGGGGGTGATTTTGCCAAAGGCGACAAGGTTGCTGCCCCGCTCAGACTACGCCCGGCGGACATCGCCCTGTTGGCCGCCATGAACATCGCCCGCGTACCGGTGACGCGCAAACCACGTGTGGCGGTTCTGGCAACGGGGGATGAGTTGGTCCAACCCGGCGAGATGCCCGGAGCGGACCAGATTGTTGCCTCCAACAGTTACGGACTGGCCGCGATGTTTGAGGGGATGGGCGCGCAGGTGCGTCTGCTGCCGATTGCGCGGGACACCAAAGCCTCGCTGATGCAAGCATTTGCCCTCGCCCGAGACGCCGATCTGATTGTCACGATTGGCGGCGCGTCTGTCGGGGATCATGATCTGGTCGCCCCTGTGGCGGCTGAAATGGGTATGGAACAGGCGTTTTATAAGGTTGCGATGCGCCCCGGAAAACCGTTGATGGCGGGCCGGATGGGCGCGGCTGCGATGATCGGCCTGCCGGGAAATCCTGTGTCGGCGATGGTGTGTGGCACAGTGTTTGTGGCCCCGGTGATTGCCAAAATGCTGGGCGCGTCCACGACAGAACCTGTGTTGTTGCAGGCGCCGCTGGCGTGCGACTTGCCCGCAAATGGGCCACGTGCGCATTACATGCGGGCGCGGTTGATTGACGGGGCGCTGCACCCGGATGGACAACAAGACAGCTCGTTATTGTCGGTTTTGGCCACCGCTGACGCCCTGCTGGTACGCCCTGTGGATGATCCGGCACGCGCAATAGGCGATATGGCGGACTACCTGCAACTCTAACAGTTGACACAAAACGGGAACACACCTAGAACAAAAGAAAACCATGTTTTTGTATTTGTCCGAAAGGTGCGCCCTATGCTGACCAAGAAACAGCTCGATCTATTGTCGTTTATCCACAAGCGGGTGCAGCGCGACGGGGTGCCGCCCAGCTTTGACGAGATGAAGCTTGCGCTGGATCTACGGTCAAAATCGGGCATTCACCGGTTGATCACAGCGCTGGAAGAGCGCGGTTTTATCCGCCGCCTTGCCCACCGTGCCCGCGCGATTGAAGTGGTTAAACTGCCAGAAAGTCTGGGCGGTGCGCCGACCTCTGGATTTAATTCGCGCGTAATTGACGGTGACAAACCCGATATGCCGCCCCCCGCATCAGCGATGCCAGTCGCGGCCGCTGCAGTTGAACTGCCTGTTATGGGCCAGATTGCGGCAGGTGTGCCGATTGAGGCCATCAACCATGTGACCCATACGGTCGCGGTGCCCGGCGGGATGATCGCGGGTTCGGGTGATCACTATGCGCTTGAGGTCAAAGGTGATTCGATGATCGACGCGGGCATCAATGATGGCGATGTCGTGGTGATCCGCGAGACATCTGTTGCCGATGACGGCGATATCGTCGTGGCCCTGGTTGAAGACAGCGAAGCGACGTTGAAGCGGTTTCGGCGCAAGGGCAGGATGATCGCATTGGAAGCGGCCAACCCGGCCTATGCCACACGTGAACTGCCTTCTGACATGGTCAAGGTTCAGGGCCGTTTGGTCGGATTGATCCGCAGCTACTGAACAGCCGTTATCGGCGCGATTGCGCGTCCGGCCAATGCGTCCAAAGACGGTCGCCAGCGACGGCGCGTGCAGTTGTGATGCGCCAGCCTGTTTGGTCTTGCGGGTCTCGGGTCAAGGCGAGCGCACCTGTGTGTTTCAAACTGTCCGGTTCAATGAGCAAACACGCATGATCCGCCAGTTCCGGTGATTTTACGGAACTGACAATGATGTGGCCAATAGGGCAGGTTTGGAACGCCGCAACCGCACGTTTGCCAGACAAATGGATCACCGGCGGCGATGCCCAACGGGCGGCGG
>JAFMHE010000362.1 GCA_017854675.1 Paracoccaceae bacterium
GAGATTTTTGAGCGCATGATCGCCAACGTCATTGGTCAAGAACAAAAACTCAAAACCACCGGCGCTGCCGGACCTGCGTTCGCGCACCGCTCGGGCGGCCATCGAAGGGCGCTTGGCGCGTATCTTTCCTATCCAACGCGCGGATTGCGTTCGTTTGCAGATCAAGGACACGGTGTCATGAACCAAAACATACCCCTCGACGTCATATACAGCGCCAACCTTATGCCAAAAAAACAAACAAAACGAAGCGAGCTTCCCCAAAATGACCCACAATACAGTCATCCCGCGGCGTCCCGTTTTCGGTATTTCGCCCAGCAGGCGGCTACTCTTTTCCTTTTCCACCTTAAAACGCGACTTCAAAAAACAAGACCCTACCAACGCCCCACCATTCCGACCCTAAAACCCAAACAACTGCGCCGCAGGCATTTCGTCCCCGCCATGGCGCGGACGGCCCAGAACAGGATCACCCTACATAGACATACGGGCGCCCTCCCCAATCTCTCTCATGGCCCGTCATCGACGGGGGAACAGCAGTTAACCGTCAAAATACATGACGGTTCAAAAGCCACTCGTGCACGTTACAACTATGCCGGTTTTCGCAAGATAGAGATTGCTGTTCATGAAGGGGTAAAGGAGCTGGCAGGGATGCGTCAAAATACCCGTCAGGGTCGATCTGAACTCAGCCATGATCAGATGGAGTTCTCCCATTTAGGTCACCGCCTAGATCCCGCCGGGGACAGGGCCGCAGCCCCACAAAACGTCAGAGTCCTATTCTTTTTCAATGCGTTAAAGTATTTCGAATCCCCAGCCGTGTTCGCCCATGGGGGTGATTTCAGCCGTTCCATGATGTATGTTGCTGTCAATGGCCCTGACCAAAGGCGGACCGGCACCCCCTATGCCGAACCCGCCAATGGTCACGGCCTGCACACCGCTCAGAAAGGGATGATCACGGGTGACCAAAGACACAAACAACGCTCGCAAGACAACCCCCGCCCCACAGTGGGAAGTGCGGTAACGTGCCGATCTCTCTTGAGAAGCCTCAGCGTCCAAGCGTCGCCGGAGGGGATCTTATCCTGCTCCCGGTGGTCGCCCGGTCATCCGCACCTGACGCGCTTGGCATATGCAGGGATGTTGACCTACCCGATAGCATCGGGAATAATCGGCACGATCTACGGAAGAACACCAAGGGCACTTGTGACACCCAGCACCTCGACGCGCGCGCATCATCAAGTGCAGCGCGGGAGGGGGCAAACCGCAAAGCCGACACGGCGGCTCGGAAAGCTTGGCTTGAGACGGTGAGAGCCCTGGCACGGGTGGCGGCGCAACAGGACCATTTGGCGGCGCGTCAACAAGCTCGAGGCTGTGGACACGAGACGGGGGAACAGGAATGACAGGACAAATGCGGGCGGCGATTTACGCACGGTTTTCGACGGACATGCAGCGGGATGCCTCGATTGAGGATCAGGTCCGATCGTGCCGTGACCATGCTGTGCGTCAAGGACTGACGGTGGTGGAAGTTTATTCGGACCGCGCGATCTCGGGCGCGAGCCTGGTTCGCATAGGCATGCAAAAACTCTTGCGCGACGGTCGCAATGGGGCCTTCGATGTCGTGCTAAGCGAAGGCTTGGACAGGTTGAGCCGGAACCAAGCTGACATCGCTCAGATATATCAAACGCTGATGTTTTCGGATGTCATGATCGAGACTATCACCGAGGGCGCAGTGTCTGAGATGCATATCGGGCTCAAGGGCACGATGAACGCGCTGTTCCTCAAGGACTTGGGCGTAAAGACGCATCGCGGCCTGAAGGGGCGTGCGCTTGCAGGCAAATCGGCCGGCGGCCTGACCTATGGCTACAGCGTCGTCACACAAATTGATGCAAAGGGCGAACCGGTCCGGGGCGATCGAACGATCCATGCGGCGGAAGCCGAAGTCGTGCGGCGGATCTTTTCGGACTACGCGAAGGGGGTTTCACCGAAGAAGATCGCAGAGGCGCTGAACCTTGAGCGCATCCCCGGCCCACAAGGTGGGCCTTGGGGAACCTCCACGATCCATGGCAACCGCGAGCGCGGGACGGGCATTCTAAACAATGAACTCTACATTGGACGTCAAATCTGGAACCGTTTGCGCTACGTCAAAGATCCACAGACGGGCAAACGTGTGTCGCGTCTGAACCCGGAGGTGGAGTGGGTGATCACCGACGTGCCGGACTTGCAGATTATCCCGCATGATCTCTGGGAGGCCGTCCGCCAACGTCAGGGGGCGCTGAAGTCCAAAGACACCGGCGTGCCGATCTGGGACCGGCGGCGCCCGCGGACGCTGTTTTCCGGGCTAATGGAATGCGGCTGCTGCGGATCAGGGTTTTCAAAAATCCAAAAAGACAGCTTTGGCTGCTCCGCGGCCCGCAACAAGGGCGAGGCAATCTGCACCAACAAGCGGCTCATCAAACAAACGGAGCTCGAAGCCCGTGTCCTGGATGCGTTGGCCAATAACCTGATGGACCCAGAGGCCGTCAAGGTGTTCTGTGAGGCGTACACAGCAGAACGCAACCGACTAGCGGCCCAAACGACAAACAATCGCGCCGGGATCGAGAAGGAACTGGCCAGCACCAAACGCGATC
>JAFMHE010000113.1 GCA_017854675.1 Paracoccaceae bacterium
CCCTACGTCAAACAGATTATTCGGTGTGCAAACTGCCAGAACTCTTGACTTTGATTAGGGGTGTGCAACTCTTGGTACATGGCCCAAGACTCTTAAAAATCAAATGTGCGACGGGCCGCCCTAGGGAGGAAAATATGAAGAATATCACTAAAATCGGTGCGGTCTCCGCGCTGTCACTTATCATTGGCGCATCTGCGGCATTTGCTGAAAATATCAAGATTGCGTTTATTGACCCGCTGTCCGGCCCGTTTGCCAGCACCGGTACGAATGGTCTGCACCAGTTCGAATTTGCGGCCGATTATATGGTCAACCAGAACGGTGGTGTGCTGGGCGGCACGAATTTTGAAGTCATCGGTTTTGACAACAAGATCAGCCCGAAAGAATCACTGATCCAGTTGCAGGTCGCGATTGACCAAGGTGTGCGTTTCATCGTGCAGGGTAACTCTTCCGGTGTTGCGAACGCGCTGACCGAAGCTGTTGACAAGCACAACAAACGGAACCCTGACAGCCGCGTTCTGTTCCTGAACTATGCGGCCGTTGATCCGGCGTTGACCAACGACAAGTGCAACTTCTGGCATTTCCGTTTTGACGCGAATGCGGACCTGAAGATGGACGCGATCACGGATTCCATCGTTGCCAACGCTGACGTCAGCAAAGTCTATGTCATCGGGCAGGACTATTCGTTTGGTAAGGCTGTTTCGGATGCGGCGAACCGTTTCCTTGGCGAAAAGAGTGACACCATCGAGATCGTCGGTGACGAACTGCACCCGATTGGCAAGGTAAAGGACTTTACCCCGTATTCACGCAAGATCGTATCTTCGGGCGCGGACGCTGTGATCACGGGCAACTGGGGCGCCGACATGTTGGGCCTTGGTAAATCCATCATCGAGAACGGCTTTACCGGTCCGATCTATACCTACTACGCGGCGGGCTCCGGTATCACGGCAGCCTTTGGCGAGGGTGGCAAGGGAACCATCCGTCTGGTGGGCGAAGGCAAGGTAAACCCGAACCCGAGCCAGGAAGTCAGCGACTACTACAACGCGTTCCTTGCAAAGCATCCTGATGGCAACATCGACCAGACCCGCATTTCCAACACCATCGGCATGTTGGCGCAAGCCATTGAAGCGGCAGGCACAGCGGATGACGTTGTCGCCGTTGCCAAGGCGCTGGAAGGGATGGAATACGAGACCATCTTTGGCGGGACTGTGTTGATGCGTGCAAAAGATCACCAGGCCATTCAGGACCTGCACATCTTTGAGCATACCGATGAGGACATCGCATTCCCTTATGATGGGTCCACCTTCGGTGTAAAGGTTATCTCGACCATCGAAATGGCCGGCGCAGACAGCCCGACCACATGCGAGATGGAGCGCCCTTCCTAAGGGTTTGATCC
The DNA here is from genome assembly GCA_017854675.1 of Paracoccaceae bacterium. GTDB lineage: Bacteria > Pseudomonadota > Alphaproteobacteria > Rhodobacterales > Rhodobacteraceae > Sulfitobacter. Next base: position 1,394 of record JAFMHE010000113.1, read on the forward strand.
TTCCCCGCCACGCGAATTGCGTGGCGGGGTTTTTGCCATTTTATACACTTACCGCCAACCCTTAGGGGGGGACCGATGGAACTCATCCTCGTCAATCTTATCGACGGGCTTGTGACCGGATTGCTGTTGTTCATGCTTTCGGCCGGCCTGACGCTTATCTTTTCCATGATGGGTGTTTTGAACTTTGCCCATGCTAGTTTTTATATGCTGGGTGCTTATTTCGGCTACCAGATCAGCCTTGCGCTGGGGTTCTGGGTCGCTCTTTTGGTGGCGCCTGTCATTGTCGGCATTGCCGGTGCGGGCGTCGAGAGGTACGGGTTAAGGCGGGTCCACCAATATGGTCACGTGCCCGAGCTGATCTTTACCTTCGGTTTGGCGCTGTTGATTGAGGAATTGGTGCAGTTCATCTGGGGCAAAAACCAGATGCCGTTCAACGGACCCGAGGTTCTGAATTTTACCGCCTTTGCCATCGCGGGCAATTCGATCCCTGCGTACAAGATTTTCATGATCTTCATTTCGATCAGCATCTTTATGGGTTTGCTCTATATCCTGACAAAGACGCGCGTCGGTATGATCATTCAAGCCGCCCTAAGCTATCCGCGCACGGTTGAGGCACTGGGGCATAATGTGCCGCTGATTTTCATGGGTGTGTTTGGCGTGGGCACCGCACTTGCCGGTGTGGCCGGTGTGATTGCGGGCCCTGTTTTGGGCACCTTCCCCGGTATGGCGTTCGTTCTGGGGTCTATCGTGTTTGTGACAATCGTCATCGGCGGGCTTGGATCGCTTTGGGGGGCTTTGGTCGCCTCGTTGCTGATCGGGTGGATCACCACCTTTGCCAAATCCTATAACGTAGAGATGGAAGCGGTCTTGAACGGCATCGGCATCGCGACGCCCGATGACCTGAGTGAAAACCTGTTCAGAGATTTCTGGGCGCTTACCTCGCCGCAGATTGCTGACATCCTGCCCTATATCCTGATGGTGTTGATCTTGATCTTCCGTCCTCAGGGCCTTTTCGGAAAGCGTCAATCATGAGCGATCAGATCACAACCGATCCGTCCAAACCAGCGCAGCGGATGCGCGCCGGTTCAATGACACTGACACTGGGGCCGTGGATTGTAGCTGCAATCCTGCTGGCGGCGCTGCCGTTTATCTTTACGTCTAACTCTGGCCTGACAATCATGAACCAGATGTGGATCACGGTGGTGTTCGCGCTGGCCTACAACATGTTGCTGGGCCAAGGCGGCATGCTGTCGTTTGGCCATGCGGTTTACGCCGGTGTGGGCGGTTTCGCCTGTATGCACATCATGAACGCGAGCGATTTTTTCGCCAGCATGCCGCTGCCGCTGCTACCGATCTTTGGCGGTCTTTTTGGTATGGGTCTGGCGCTGATCGTCGGTGCGTTTTCCACGCGGTCGGCGGGCACTGTGTTTGCGATGATCTCGCTGGGCGTGGGTGAATTGATCGCGGCATGTTCGGTCATCATTGTCGCCTTTTTTGGAGGTGAAGAAGGCATTTCAGGCGACCGGGGCGAGGCGCTGCCGTTCTTTGGCTTGAACTTCTGGTCACAGATCGAGGTCTATTATCTGACCGCCTTTTGGGTCTTTATCTCTGCCGTGTTGATGTACCTGTGGTCACGTACACCGGTGGGCCGGATGGCCAATGCGGTGCGTGACAACCCTGAACGTGCCGAATTCCTTGGATATTCATCGCGCTGGGTGCGGTTCTACAGCTTTGTTGCATCGGGTTTCTTTGCCGGTGTCGCGGGGGGCCTCTTTGCGATCAACTACGAGATCCTGACAGAGGAAAACCTGAACGCAGCATCCTCGGGTGTGATCTTGCTGGTGACTTTCCTTGGTGGTGTCGGGTTCTTCTTTGGACCAATTCTGGGCGCGATTGTCTTTACGCTGGTGCAGACCGTGCTGAGCCTTGAGACAGAGTTGTGGGCGTTTTACGCAGGCTCGTTGTTTGTTGCCACGGTCATGTTCTTTCCGGGCGGTTTGGCGGGTCTGATCATGATGCACGTGCCGCCGCTGCGGTTGGGCAAGCTGGGCGTGTTGACGGTGCCGTACATCAAGACGCTGATCCCTGCGGCCATCGGTATTCTGGGGCTGTGTTCGTTGGTTGAAATGACATTCCATTACCGGCATGCGGCCACGGGTGATCATGAGATGACGCTATTCTGGACCACATTTGACAGCCACACGATCCTGCCTTGGATCATTGCAGGCGCGGTCACGCTGATTGGTCTGGGCATCGCAAGGACCACAGCACCCGCGCTGAAAGAGGCATGGAACGAGGCGAACACCGCAGGAGGCAAACGATGAGCACACCAGCCCTTGAGCTGACCGGCCTGACCAAGAGTTTTGGCAAAGCCGAGATCATTCGCGGCATCGACCTGTCCATCGGCAAGGCCGAGCGACATGCGATCATCGGTCCCAATGGTGCGGGTAAATCGACGCTGTTCAACCTGATCACAGCACGCTTTGCCCCCACCAGCGGAACCGTGAAACTGCATGGCGAGGACCTTACCGGATTGCAGCCCTTTCAGATCAACCGCAAGGGATTAAGCCGGTCGTTCCAGATCACCAACATCTTTCCCAAGATGACGGTATTCGAGAATGTCCGCTGTGCGCTGTTGTGGGCGCAGGGGTACAAGTATTCCTTCTGGAACCTTGTTGAACGCTCGCGCAGGCTGACCGAAGGGGCGGACGCGATCCTTGACCAGATCAACCTGCTGCCGCGGCATGATTTGCCTGCGGGTATGTTGTCTTATGCAGAGCAGCGCGCGCTTGAGATCGGGATCACGATTGCCGGCGGCGCGGATGTTATCATGCTGGATGAACCGACTGCGGGGATGAGCCATTCGGAAACCGATTACATCACCGACCTGATCCTGAAGGTCACCGAAGGCAAGACGCTGATCATGGTGGAGCACGATATGGGCGTGGTGTTCGGCCTTGCCGACCGCATTTCTGTGTTGGTCTACGGTGAGATCATCGCAACAGGCAAACCCGAAGACGTGCGGGGCGATCCAAAGGTCCAAGAGGCCTATCTGGGTGCGGCATTAGAGGAAGAACACTGATGATCGAAGTCAATGACATGCACGCCTATTATGGCAAATCCCACATCCTGCAAGGTGTGACGATGAACGTGCAAGAGGGCGAGATTGTCGCGCTTTTGGGGCGCAATGGCGTGGGCCGTTCGACCACCTGCAAGGCCATCATGGGCGAGGTGGAACCGACAGGTTCGGTCAAGTTCAAAGGCCAGGAGATAGCCGGCAGAAAGGCGTTCGAGATTGCGAATATGGGCGTCGGATACGTGCCCGAAAACCGCGATATCTTTCCCGGTTTGACGACACGGCAGAACCTGACGCTGGGCCTGAAACCCGGTCAAAAGGATGGTGCGGGCCGCTGGTCGATGCAGATGATGTTCGACATGTTTTCAAACCTGAACGAACGCGCGGACGTCGAAGCATCGGTGCTGTCGGGTGGTGAACAGCAGATGTTGACCATGTGCCGGACGTTGATGGGTGACCCGGATTTCGTGATGATCGACGAGCCGACAGAAGGGCTTTCGCCGCAGATGGTGCAAAAGGTCGCCGAGGTGCTGAAAGCGATTGCAGAAAAGGGCATTTCCACGCTGCTGGTTGAACAAAAGCTGTCGATTGCCATGGACATCGCGCACCGCGTCTATGTTATGGGCCACGGTCAGGTCGTGTTTGAGGGCACCCCTGCCGAGTTGAAAGAGCGCGAAGATGTGCGCAAGGAATGGCTTGAAGTTTAAGGTTCAGAGGATTGCATGGCAGGTTTTGACACGGCGCGGCTGGCGCGCATTCCCGACTGGATGCAGACCTATGTGGACAGTCAGAAGTTCGCAGGTTGTGCCACGCTGATTGCCCAAGGTGGGCGAGAGGTTTTTTACCACGACTGCGGAATGCGCGATGTGGCTGGCGGTCTGCCGTGGCAACGCGACACGGTCGCGCGCATTTACTCGATGACAAAACCGGTCACGAGCGTTGTGTTAATGACGCTCGTAGAACGCGGTTTGTGCCAGTTGGATCAGCCGCTGTCAGATTTCATTCCCGCGTTTGCGGATATGCAGTGTCTGATCCCGAATGCCGCGTCGATTGACCAGACTGAACCTTGTGCATCCCCCACGCTGCACCAGCTTTTGACGCATACCTCAGGCATGAGCTACCCGTTCAACCCCGGAGTTCTGGGCAAGGCGATGCACGACGCCGACATCGTATTTCGCGCTGATGACGGCACATTACAAGAGGCGGTCGCGCGGCTGGCCAAACTGCCGCTGGCCTTTCGTCCCGGCACGCGGTGGGAATATTCCGTCAGCATCGACGTGTTGGGCCGCGTGATCGAGGTGATCACCGGCAAAACGCTTGAGCAGATGTTCATCGAGACGGTGTTTGACCCGCTGGGCATGGATGAGACGCGGTTCAGCGTGCCAAAAAATGCCGTGGACCGTTTCGCGTCGCTTTACACACCGCTGGCGGGCAATTCCTTTGATTTGAATGCGGCCAAACCCGGTGGCGCGCCCCTGCGCCTTGTCGACAGCCCCGAACAGTCGATTTTCCTGAGCGCCACTGTGCATTCGGGGGGCGGTGGTCTGGTTGGCACCATCGACGATTACCTCAAGTTCACCGAGGCGCTGCGCACGGGCGGGGCTGGTATCATCTCGCCGCATATTTTGTCGTTTATGATGCGCAACCATCTGCCCGGTGACATCGCGTCCATGGGTCCACAAAGCTTTGCGGAGCAACCGATGGAGGGCATGGGTTTTGGCCTTGGGGGTGCGGTCGTGCTGGACCCGGCGCGCGCGCGTGTCCCCGGATCAGTTGGTGATTTCAGTTGGGGCGGCATGGCCTCGACCTTCTTTTGGATCGACCCGGTGCATGACCTGAGCGTGGTGTTTTTCACCCAACTGTCGCCCAGCAGTTCCTATCCTGCCCGGTCCCAACTCAAGGCGCTGGTACACGGAGCGTTAACGTGAGCGGTAAGGTTCTTTGGACCCCAACGCCGGAACGCTACAACGCCTCGACCATGGCCGCGTTTGAACGCTTTGTTGCTGAAACACGCGGCCTGACTTTCGATGATTACAACGCCATGTGGGCATGGAGCATTGACGATCTCGAAGGGTTCTGGACCGCGATCTGGGACTTCTTTGACATCCGCGCCTCTGTCAAACCTGCGCAGATGATCACCAAACGCCAGATGCCCGACATGGAATGGGCACCGGGCGCGATGCTGAATTACGCCGAGAATGTTTTGAAACACGCCCAGACGCGCGCGGATGACGTCGCGATCATCATACACTCAGAGACGTTTGAACGCCGCGAACTGACATGGGGTGAACTGCGCCGTCAGGTCGCCAGTGTTGCTGCGCAATTGCGCGGCATGGGCGTGACCCAAGGCGACCGCGTTGTCGCCATCCTGCCCAATACCGAAACCGCGCTGATTGCATTTCTGGCAAGTGTTAGCATCGGTGCGGTCTGGTCGCTATGCGCGCCTGATATGGGCCATGTCGCCATCCTGGATCGGTTCAAACAGATCGCGCCGAAAGTGCTGATTGCACAGGACGGCTATGTGCACGCAGGCAAGCAAGTGGACCGCCGCGATGTGTTGGCGCAGATCAGCGCGGGCCTGCCGTCCGTCGTGCAATGCGTGACGCTGCCCGTGGTCGGTGATCTGCCGCAGGGCCATGTCGCGTGGGACAGTCTGACGGGTGCGGATGTCCCGTTTGAACCCGTGCAGGTGCCGTTCGAACACCCCCTTTGGATCGTCTATTCCTCTGGGACCACGGGCAATCCGAAACCCATCGTGCACGGCCATGGTGGTGTGATCCTCGAAAGCTGCAAACAATCGCTGCACACGGATATCACGGGCGATGACCGCTATTGCTGGTTGACGTCGTCGGGATGGATCATGTGGAACAACCAGTGGATGGCGCTGGGGCAGGGGGCGACTGTCGCCATGTTCGACGGCGCACCGAACCACCCTGATATGGGCGTGATCTGGCGCTTTGTCGCGGATGAAAAACTGACGTTCTTTGGCGCTGGTGCGGCGTATTTCAGCGGCTGCATGAAGGCCGGCATCACCCCGCGCGAGGAAGTCGATCTATCAAATTTGCGTTCCATGGGCGCGACCGGATCACCCTTGTCAGGCGACGCCTACGACTGGATTTACCGCGATGTGAAGGCGGACCAATGGCTCGCCCCGATCTCGGGTGGCACAGACCTTGCGGGGGCGTTCGTACTGGGCCATCCGGGCATGCCGGTCAAAGCGGGTGAAATGCAGTGCCGCGCACTTGGCAATGCTGTGCGCGCCTTTGATGCGCACGGCGACGATCTGATAGATGAGGTGGGCGAACTGGTCTGCACCGAACCCTTGCCCTCCATGCCGCTCTATTTCTGGGGCGATGATGATGGCAGCCGCTTGCATGACAGCTATTTCGCGGATTACCCTGGCATCTGGCGGCACGGTGACTGGATCAGCATCGCTGAGGATGGCAGCAGCGTGATCTATGGCCGTTCTGACGCGACGATCAACCGTAAGGGCCTGCGTTTGGGATCAGCCGAGATTTATCAAGCGGTCGAGGGCCTCGATACGATCCTAGACAGCCTCGTTGTCGATCTGGAATTTCTGGGCCGCGACAGCTTTATGCCGCTCTTTGTGGTGCCAGCCAAAGGGGTTCCCTTTGATGACGCTCTCAAGGATCAGATCAACGCCGCAATCCGCAGCGGGGTCTCTGCGCGGTTTATCCCGAACGAGATCATCGAGATCAAGGAAGTCCCGCGCACCTTGTCAGGGAAGAAGCTTGAAGTTCCCGTCAAAAAGCTGTTGCTTGGGCAGGCTGCGGAGAGGGTCGTGAACCGCGACAGCATGGCCAACCCCGACAGCTTTGATTTCTTTATCGCCTATGCGGATGCACGGGCCTGACCCGCGAAAGCGCTGCCCATGACCGATCAGATGAACCCCGCCGAAGAACTGCTGCACCTTTTGGACATCGAGCAGCTAGAGGTCGATCTGTTCCGCGGTGTGGGGGGTGGCGGCGAAACCACGATGCGCATTTTCGGCGGTCATGTGATCGCACAATCGTTGATGGCCGCCTACCGCACTGTCCCCAAAGACCGCATCTGCCATTCCTTGCACGCTTATTTCATGCGTCCCGGCGATCCGAAAATTCCTGTGATCTATCAGGTTGACCGCGCCCGCGATGGTGGCAGCTTTACCACCCGCCGCATCGTGGCGATCCAGCACGGCAAACAGATATTCAACATGTCCGCATCCTTTCATGTGACCGAAGAGGGCTGGGATTATCAGCACAAAATGCCTGACGTCGGCGCACCCGAAGACTGGCCCAACCGGGATCAGTTACGCGCCCAGATGGTCGATCAAATCCCCGAAAAACACCGCGCTGATTTCCTGCGCCAGCGGCCGATTGAACTGCGAGAGGTCGCGCCGCGCAACTTCTTTACTCCTGAAAAAACCGATGACCGCAACCAGCTGTGGTTCCGGATGGAGGCGGCTGTGGGTCAAGGCCCGCAAATGCAACATTGCTTGCTGGCCTATGCCTCCGACATGAACCTGCTAGGCTCATCCCTGCGCCCGCACGGCCTGACATGGTTCCAAGGCAAGGTGATGACCGCCAGCCTTGATCACGCGATGTGGTTCCACGCGCCGATCAACTTTGCCGACTGGCATTTGTACGATCTGGACGCGCCTTGGACGGGCGGCGCACGCGGCTTTAACCGGGGTGCCATTTACAACGCAAACGGCGATCTGGTGGCAAGCGTCGCCCAAGAGGGTCTGATGCGCCCGATAAAACCGCGCACCTGATCCTCTTCAATTTTCCAGATAAACCTCTGCGGGGGTCTGGGGGTGCAAAACCCCCAGCGATCAGCCAAACACGAAAAAGCAGAGTTTATTCCCGTCATGGTCTTTCACATAGGCCCCATAAAACCGGTCCGGTATGCGTTGGCCCGGCTCTCCGTCACATGTCGCGCCCAGTGATATCGCCCGGTGATAAAGCGCTGCCGCCTCTTCTTTTGTCGATGTCGGAAAGGCGATCATCACCCCGTTCCCGGGTGTAGGTGCCTGCTTGTCGTAGGGCTCGCAGATGGCCAACATCGGTTCGCCGCGCTTGGTGCCGATAAAGGCAATCCGGCCTGAATCGATCACGACTTTCGCGCCCTGTTCTGCGAACAAATCGCTATAGAATGCCTTGGCGCGTGTCATGTCGGAAACGCCGATTGTGGTATAGCCGATCATATCTGATCTTCCTTTATGTTCAGGTATCAAAACCGCCAAAACGACGGTTCAGCTTGCGCATGCCGCCAATCCAGCGGTCATAATTGTCAGTCTTGTTCTTCATGTATCCCAGCACCTCAGGGTGCGGCAGAACAAGGAACCGTTCATCACGGATCGTCTGGACGCAAGCCTCGGCTACAGGGCCCGGTTCCATCATTCCGTCGATGGCGGCGACATGATCCTCGTGTCCGCGCGTCATTTCCGTGCGCACGGCTTGTGGACACAGCACCGATACTTTGATCCCCTGATCGCCATAGGTCATCGCCAACCATTCTGCCAAACCGACAGCGGCGTGTTTCGTCACGCCGTAGGGGGCGGAGCCGACTTGATTAAGCAGACCCGCCGCAGAAGATGTGTTCAGCAAATACCCGCCGCCCCGCTCGGACATCAATGGCACCAGTGCGCGTGCGGCCCAAACGTGGCTCATCACATTGATGTCCCAGATACGCTGCCATTCGTCGTCCGGCACCTCGACGCCGCCCGCGATGGAGATACCCGCGTTGGAGCAAAAAAGATCAATCGGCCCCAGATCGCGCTCAACATCTGCGATCAGCTTTGCGATCTCGTCCGCCTTGCCAACGTTCACACCATATGCTGTTCCGCCCATCTGCGCGGCAGTTTCCTGCGCCCCTTCAAGGTTGAGATCGACGCAGGCAATCGCCTTCGCGCCTTCCTCGGCATAGCGCAGGCACATGGCCCGCCCGATGCCGCTGGCCGCACCCGTGACGACGATAATCTTGTCTTTAAGTTCCATATCTCACGTCCACATATTAGAGCCGCCACAAACGGTCAGCGCCTGACCTGTCATGTAGCGGCTGGCATCAGAAGCGAGGTAGACCGCGAGGCCGGCGAAGTCCTCAGGCTCTCCCAACCGCCGCATGGGAATCTCGTTCTCGATCCGTTTGGCGACCTCTGGATTATCCCACAATTCACGGGCGAATTCGGTCTTCACCAAACCCGGGCAAATCGCGTTAAAGCGCAGACCCTTTGGCCCGAATTCCGCCGCGAGGTTGCGACACAACCCGATCAATGCCAGTTT
>JAFMHE010000114.1 GCA_017854675.1 Paracoccaceae bacterium
TCGCAATATGAAAGGCCTCATGCACCACTGCTGACAGCTTGTCAGTCTCTTTGACCAGCCAGTTATGTTTGGTGCAAGGGCGCGTAATGCCAACAGTGTCGGCTTCCTGAAACGCGTCAGAGCCGATCATGAATGTGGGCACCTGACCCGTGAGAACCACAAGCGGAATGCTGTCCATAAGGGCATCGGTCAGGCCGGTTACGGCATTTGTCGCACCAGGACCGGAGGTCACAAGCACAACACCGGGCTTTCCGGTGGACCGGGCATAGCCTTCGGCGGCGTGGACCGCGCCTTGTTCGTGACGCACCAGAATATGCTTGATGGAGTTTTGCTGAAACACCTCGTCATAGATCGGCAGCACAGCGCCGCCGGGGTATCCGAATACGGTGTCGACACCTTGATCAATCAAGGCTTGGACAATCATTTTGGCTCCGGTCATTTGGCGTTTCATTATTTTGCTCCGTAAGGCGTGTGTCAGGCCGTAAATTTCAGTTGCGCATAAAAAAGCCCCCGAGGATGTCGGGGGCGCATGGGTCGAATTATGGTGTACCGTTACCGGCCCATGCGCGAATGTCTCAGAATGACGACTAGGTCGATCATGTCGAAAGGCTCCTTTAGCTGGGGGGACACTATGAGGGGTTCTTGGGGGCGTCAACCGGCAAAGGGGAGAAATTTGTTTCCCAAGCGGGTTTTTTTCCGACATGTTATTGCGCAGAAGGTGAGGCCTGCGACATTTTCGACAATTGCGGGCGTTACTTTTCGAGTTTTTCCGCGCCTCGAGTGTTTTCGCGTGCTGAATGTGCCAAATGCTGGATCTCTTCGGCAAGCGATTTGAATTCCTGCGCGATCACACCCAGTCCTTTGCCGGCATCGCCGACGCGGGCAGCCTCAACCGAGGCATTTAGCGATACCAGCCTTACATGTCTGCCGATATGTTCCAGCCGCTTGAGCGTGACACCAAGAGCCACATCATTTTCCTGCGCGCGCTGCACTTCGGCATGTCGCTTTTGATCAATGTCGATCCAGAACACGTCGCACAATATGCTAACGGCATCAAAAAATGGCGTGCGCCCATATACGGCATGTTCGATCAACATCTTTTCAAGGGACCGGCCACCGATAAGCGTGGTGTCAATCAGCTTGCGGGTGAGGCGCAACATTTCATTCAGAATGGCGACCTCTGCGGCATTGTTGCGGGTACAATGTGCCAGCCATGCGCATATCTCTTGCGGGAATTCACCTGTCGGGTCGCGCCCACCGACCAGCGCGCATGCACGTGCGATAAAGCCGTACTGAATTTCCATTTCAGCGACCCAGCTTTGCCGGACCTCTTCGCCATCCGTCGTGTTGGGGTTTTGTCGAAACAGATAGGTGCCGAACAGACCACACCTGATAACCGTCGCGCGGGTTGTGGCGAGGGTGTCGATCGCTGCACGGCGTTGGGCGTTCAGCGTCAGATCTTGCACCGGAATGGCGGAGGACCTGTCTATGGGTGGGGCAATTATCATGCCCCAGCATCTACCTCAGAAGGAGTGAATACTTCGTTACCAATCGCCGCTCAGAGCCGCGCACCAGTCCCTTGCAGCACGCCATGTTCCAACGCGTAGCGGGTTAACCCTGCGGTCGACGAAATGCCCAGCTTGCGCTTGATGTTTTTGCGATGTGTTTCGACCGTGCGCACAGAGATATCGAGGGCATGCGCCACCTGCTTGTTCGATTTGCCGGACGCGACCTGCAGCAGGATCGTTTGTTCGCGTTCGGTCAACGCCTCGCGGGCGCCGTTGTCTTTTGGCGCAATGGAACCTTGCGCGCCCGTGCATAAATAGGTGTCGCCCCGCATCACCGCGTCTATGGCTTGTTTTATTTCATCTGTGGGGACGTCTTTTAACAGATACCCCATCGCGCCGTGGCTCAGGGCAGAGGAAATATATTCGGGGTTGTCATGCATCGACAGGATCACGACACGGGTGTTCGGTCTGCGTTCCAGAACGATCTCTGTGGCGGTTAATCCGCCGATGTCGGGCATGTTGAGATCCATCAGGATCACGTCAGGGGCCAGCGTCTGAAGTTGGTCAATCGCTTCGCGACCATTTGTGAGTGTGGCAAGCACGATAATGTCATCATAGCTTTCCAGAATGGACTGGATGCCTTCGGCCACCATCGGGTGATCGTCAACAATGATGACTTTGACAGGTTCGTTCATTCGGCAGCAACTTTCCCGGGCTTCGGTTTTTGTCGCATATCCGTATTATCAGGCGGGATCAAATGGGTCAGGGGCACGGTCGCCTCAATGATGGTGCCTGAACCCGGCGCTTGGCGCAGAATAAATGTCCCGCCCAGCTGTTCCATGCGTTCTTGCATATTGCGCAGACCAAGCCCCGAGCCCGCAGCCCGTCTGGACAGCCCCGGCAGATCAAGCCCGCGGCCATCATCGCGCAGAAAAAGCGTCGCCCCTCTGCGGTGGCCACGCAGATCAATCTCGACTTGGGTGGCGCTTGCATGGCGTTCAATGTTTGTCAGGGCTTCTTGGGCGATGCGGTAGAGCGCGATTTTCGCCTCTTCATCCAGACGGTTGCGGAACACGACAGTATTGAAGGTGCAGGCAATGCCGGTGCGCGCCGCGAATTCGTCGACCAATGTCTTGATCGCAGGGCCAAGACCCAGATCGTCCAGCACGCCGGGGCGCAGATCGCGGCTGATCCGGCGCACTTCGGAGATCGCTTCTCCGAGCCGCTCGATGCCTTTGCGCAAAGGTTCTGCCGCATTGGTGTCCCCGCGTTCCAGTTTGCGGCGGGCATTATCCAGTGTGTAGCGGATGCCGACCAGTATCTGACTGATGCCATCGTGCAGTTCACGCGCCACGCGGCCGCGTTCCTCTTCTTGTGCATCCAGAACCCGCTGGGTCAGCTTTTTCAGTTTCGCATCCGCCAAACGGCGTTCGCGCAGGTTCACGACCATTCCGGTGCTGAACACCGCCAGCAAGGCCAATAGCGTGATCGCAGAGATATAGAGAAAGGTGCGCCGGATGGATTTTTGCACATCTGCCCGCGCGCTCGCGACAGACGCCAACACGTCGTCAATATAAACGCCGGTGCCCACAGCCCACTGCCAAGACGGAAACGAAGTGATATAGGTGATCATCCGCGCTTCAACGCCGCTGGATGGTTTTGGCCATAGATACGTGTGGAACCCGGCGCCATCGCGGGCGATGCGGATAATCTCGTCCACAACGGGCGTCCCTTCGCTGTCGATCTGGCCGGTCCAGTTTTGATTGATGCGTTCGGTCTGGCGCGGGCTGACCAGCGCGTTGCCATCATAGTCGTAGACGAAAAACTGCCCCTCATCCCCGTAGATCATTGCGGACAGGATTTGCGCCACCTGGGATTTTGCCGCCTCGTCATCAGGGGCTGCGTTGCCATAGACAAAGTAGAACCCGTTGCGCGCCTGTGTCACGTAATTGCGCAGTTCTGCCTTTTTGGCCTCGATAAGCTGTGTCTCAAGGGTTGTGATCTCGCGCTCGGCCAGCGCGCGGGCCTGTAGCGCAACCATAAGCGCAATCGCTGCGACCACGACAATCAAAGGCACCGCTGCAAGCAACGTCAGCTTTTGTGCATAAGAGGGCACGAGGAATTTGAGCCAGCGGGTCATTGCGCGAATCGTTACGCCGAATCGACACAGAATCAAAGCTGAACGAAGCGGCGTTAGCCCTAACAGATAGCTCTTGTGACTTAATACCTTGCGACATTGGTCATAAAACCAGACCAAAACCGGCACCCTCGGTTCTACCTACGTAGTACTAGGTATTTTCAATTGCGTAAGGATGGATAAGGTGCGTCCACTTGAAACGACCCGTGTGCAGATGCGCGCGGGCATCCTACTCGGGAGGAGTACACCTATGGATCGTCGTTCATTTCTGAAGACATCTGCGCTTGGCGGCACCGCTGCTGCAGCAACAACACTCGCTGCACCTGTTTACGCACAGGGCAAAAAGACACTTACAATGGTCACATCATGGCCGCGCGGTTTTGCCGTGCTGGACGATGCGGCAACATACCTGAACACAATGGTCAACGAGATGTCTGACGGCACCCTGACCATCGACAAAAAAGCCCCCGGTGAACTGGTTGGCGCGTTCGAGGTTTTTGACGCGGTTTCCTCCGGTCAGGCCGACATGTACCACTCTGCCGACTATTATTTCATCGGTCAGCACCCAGCCTACGCGTACTACACCGCCGTTCCATTTGGCGGCACAGCACAAGAGCTGACAAACTGGTACCACCACGGTGGCGGCCACGCGCTGCACAATGAACTGGGCGAGATCTTCAACCTGAAATCGTTCCTCGCGGGTAACTCCGGTTCACAGTCCGGTGGCTGGTTCCGCAACGAAATCAATTCAGCAGCAGACTTTAACGGTCTCAAGTTCCGTATGCCCGGTCTGGGTGGCAAGGTGCTTGGCGAGTTGGGCGCATCTGTTCAGAACATCCCCGGCGGCGAACTTTATCAGGCGCTGTCATCGGGTGCTTTGGACGGTCTTGAGTGGGTTGGCCCATTCGCAGACGAGCGCGCAGGCTTCCAGGAAGTCGCAAAAGTCTACTACACAGCGGGCTTCCACGAGCCAGGCTCCGGCCTTGCAGCGGCGGTGAACCTTGATGTCTTTAACGAGCTGTCAAACGCGCACCAGAAGATCATCGAGTACGCAGCGATGGCAACAACACACGTTCAGTTGGCCGAAACGCTGGCAAACAACGGTGCTGCGCTGAAGCGTCTGCAGCAGCAGGGCGTGAAAACCATGCAGTTCACCGACGACGTTTGGGATGCCTTCGGTGCAGCCTCTTCCAAGGTCATGGACGAGAACATGGGCGATGAGCTGTTCGCACGTACACGCGAGAGCTTTGAGGCGTCTTTGACGTCTTCTGCCGAGTGGCTGTCCAAGTCCGACGCATTCTACGTCGAGCAGCGTGAGCGCGTGCGCAACGCAGGCTAATTGCTTGATTGAATTAACATCAAGGGCCGCATTCGTGCGGCCCTTGATGCAGATCAACGACGGGCCAACAGGGTTGGCCTGACAAGCGTAGGAATAACAAATTCCACGCGACCTTGGGGAGGGGACATTTATGGCAGATGACGTTGTGTGTTCGGGGTTTTTCCGTGCAGCTGAGGGCGATAAGCTCAGCTGTCTTGATAAATTCCAAGACAGTGGGGGCATCCAGTTTATTCTGGGTAACCTGCTGGAAGCGCCTTATAATTTGTTTGCCGCGGTCTTTAATCCGGGCATGTGGCTGAACTGGTCCGACAATCAGGCCATGATGCGGTTCATCTACTATGGTGGCTCAGTCGAGTTTTTCTTTGTGTGCTTTCTGGGCCTGTTGGTCGTGACAGCATATGGGATCTATAACCGCGCCTTCATGTGGGGCGGCGTTCGGGTGCTTGAGGGGTTCTCTAACTCTGTCGGGCGGTTGTTTGCCTGGGCGGGTCTGATCATGGTCTTGCAACAGATCATCATCGTTTTCATGCAGCGTATTTTCACACGGCCTGACATCTCCATCGGCTTTGGTATTCCGCTCCAGTTCGATATCAGCTGGTTTGCAGAGGAACTGAAGCTTTTCAATGCGTTGGTGGTCTGTCTCTGTGTCGGTTACACCTTTGTTCAGGGCGGTCACGTGCGCGTCGATCTGTTCTACGCAGGTGCAAAGTTCCGCACCAAAAAGATCGTCGATATGTTTGGCGCGATGTTCTTTATGATCCCGTTTGCTGTGGTGACATGGCTATATGGGTGGTATTTCATGTGGCGCCATCTGGTGACACCGAACCCGTCCGCGTCAGACACGCTCGAGTTGCTGCTGCGCAAGGCACGGGTCCTGAAATGGAACGTGGAGACCATCGGTTTCTCGCCCAACGGCTTT
The DNA here is from genome assembly GCA_017854675.1 of Paracoccaceae bacterium. Taxonomy (GTDB): domain Bacteria; phylum Pseudomonadota; class Alphaproteobacteria; order Rhodobacterales; family Rhodobacteraceae; genus Sulfitobacter. The sequence continues at coordinate 5,904 of JAFMHE010000114.1, forward strand.
AACGGCTATTTCATCTTCAAGGTTCTGCTCTGCATGTTCTGCGTCATGGTTATTTTGCAGGCCATTGCGCTCTTCTACCGCAGCTGGTGCGAGCTGATGGAAGGCGAAGAGAGCGCGGGCAAGTACCTCGACAAAGACACACTAGGCGACGGCGAAGAAGCCTATGAGGGGACACACTGATGCTATTCGGTTTAGACGGGGTCGAAGTCGGCCTGATAATTGTATTTGTTTGCCTTTTTGGCGGCATCCTTTCGGGCTTTCCGGTGGCTTTTGCCATCGGCGGCGCGGGCATCATTTCATTTGGCATCATTGCTGCGTTGGACACAGCCGGTTTGCTGATCCACCAAGCCATCGACACGTCCTCTGACGCCTTTCGCGCCCTGACGGCGGCGGGGATCAAGGAAGATACGATCTCCATCTTCAGGTATCCGGATTTACCTCGGATTGGCGAGCCGGTGTTCCCGCAGGGATGGGAAGTCGCGCTTGACCGTAACGTGTCATTTATCGTGAACCGTATGAACGAACGCGTTCTGGCCGGTCAGTCGATCGAGACATTGCTTGCGGTTTTGATGTTTGTTCTGATGGGCATCACGCTGGAACGCTCAAAGATTGCGAACGATCTGTTGACCACAATGGCAAAGGTCTTTGGCCCGCTGCCGGGTGGTTTGGCTGTGTCGGTTGTGGTTGTGGGGGCGTTCCTTGCGGCGTCCACGGGTATTGTGGGTGCAACGGTTGTGACGATGGGATTGCTGGCGCTGCCGACAATGCTGCGCAACAATTATTCGCCTGAACTGGCAACGGGGGTCATCGCGGCCTCCGGAACGCTGGGGCAGATCATTCCACCCTCTATCGTTATCGTTCTTTTGGGAACGCTGGCGGGTGATTTGTATTCCTCGGCTCAGGAAGCGCGTGCGCAGCTTGCGGGTTGTACAGACGCGCTGACGCTGCTGGGTGAACCGGCGGTCGTTTCTGTCGGCACGTTGTTTCAGGCGGCGCTGCTGCCCGGTATCTTGCTGGCACTGCTTTATGCGCTTTATGCTTTTGGCTATGCGCTGGTTAATCCTGACAAAGCGCCAGCCGTTGAAATGGGGTCAACCAATTCAGAGCCGGTGACACGCAATGAGGCCTTCACATGGTTCCTTGGCGCGCCGGTCTTGCTGGTTGTCGGCACCATCGTGCTTGGTAACCTTGGCATGGTGGGCAGCCAGTCCACGACTGTCTCCAGCTTTTCTGATATTGGCGAGTCCGCCAGTTTGCGGACCAATGTCGGCGATGCGTGCAAAACCTCCATGATTGATTTGCACGGTCAGGAAGCCTGGGATATTGCCCTGGCCGAGCAGCAGATCATCGACGATGCAGGCGGGTTGGCGCAATCCGAGCGTTTGACAGAAGAGGAACTGGCCGCTTCGCAAGCTGCCAAGATCGACAATGCTGCTCCAATCGGCACCGGCATTGCAATCTTGCTGATCATCCTGGCCCTGTTCCTGACCACAGCGCGCGGTGTAGCGCCATCTGCAAACACACGGCCTTTGTTGATCGGGGGCGTCGGTCTGGTTCTTGTGGCGCTGGTCGATATCATCCTGATATCACCGACAACGTCCGCAGGGGTGATGGTCATTCTTATGGCGATCCCGTTCGGTCTTGCCATGTACGGTGTCGTCTATGCGACGGGTCTGTGCGCCAAGAACGAACTGATCCGTGTGGTCTTTCCACCGTTGATGCTGATTGTTGCCGTGTTGGGCTCTATCCTTGGGGGCATCACCAATCCGACGCCTGCGGCGGCCCTTGGTGCCGGTGGTGCGATCATGTTGGCGGCTTACCGGAAACTGAAAGACGAGGACCGTTCGCCCAAGGTGATCATCTGGTCCACCTTGGCGATCATTATCTGTATCCTTGTGGGCGTAAATTTTGACCTGCGCATTAACCAAGACGGTGTCAGTTTCGAGTCGTGGGTCGCCTTCTTTGTGGCATATGGCGCGTATCTTTATGCGGTCTTTGGTTTGCTGTTCTCATGCTGGATCCTGTTCACATCTGGTGTTTTGACACCTGTGGTACGCGAAACGGCCAAGGTCACGTCGATGGTATTTACCATCCTCATCGGCTCGCAGTTGTTGAACCTTGTGGTGATCAGCTTTGGCGGAGAGCATTATATCCAGCAGTTCCTGAAGTCATTCGACAATGAGCTGCAGGTGTTCCTGTTGGTGATGCTGGTGTTGTTCATATTGGGCTTTGTGCTTGATTTCCTTGAGATCATTTACATCGTTGTCCCGATTGTCGGCCCGGTAATCTATGGTGGTACGTTTGATCCCAAGTGGGTCACCATCATGATCGCGGTAAACCTGCAGACATCGTTCCTGACGCCGCCGTTCGGGTTTGCGCTGTTCTATCTGCGCGGTGTGGCGCCTGCGTCGGTGACGACGCAGCACATCTACCGGGGGATCATTCCGTTCGTGTTGATCCAGGTCGCGGGTCTGGGGCTTTTGTGGATGTTCCCGGCAATTGTTACGATTGTGCCTGATCTGATCCCGAACTGATCCCAGTGATCATTTGATCTAATAGAGAGGCCGCCCCAAGGGGCGGCCTCATTTGTTTTGTAAGAAGAAAAGGGGCTCTGCCCCACCGCTATAGAGGCGGTTCCCCGAAATATTTAAGGCCAAAAAGAAAGACGGGGTGGTTGCGGGTTCAGCGCGCGATATCGGGCAGGGCGATATTGGCGACCTGTTCGGCAATGGGGTCATTGCTAAGCGGGTGCCTTGCGGGTTCAAAGTTCTCGGGGTCGCGCATCTTTTGCCAGCCACCGCCCATATAGACCTCAAGGCCTGAGAACTTGGCCTTGTAGCCCATTTTTTGGCTGCCCGGCACCCAATAGCCAAGATAGACGTAAGGCAGGCCCGCGGTTCGCGCGATGTCGATGTGATCGAGAATGATAAAGTTGCCCAAACCATCGCGGGGGCGGTCGGGGCTGTAGAACGAATAAACCATGCTGACACCATCGCCCAGCACGTCCGTCAGGCAGACGCCGATCAGATCACCGGTTTTGGTGTCGGTGTATTCGATAACGCGGCTGCGGATCGGGGTTTCTTCGATCATTGCGGCAAACTCAAAGACGTCCATATCCGCCATGCCACCATCCGCATGCCTGCTGTCGAGGTAGTTACGAAAGAGGGCGTACTGGTCTTCGGTGGCCCAAGGCGATGTTGCGCGGCGCGTCAGCCCTTTATTGCGGCGCAGGATACGGCGCTGGCTTTTGCTGGGGCGGAAGGCCGACACATCAATGCGCGCAGACAGACAAGAGGCGCAATCGGCGCAAGAGGGGCGGTAGAGCACATTCTGCGAGCGGCGGAACCCTTGGCCCGAGAGGCTGTCGTTCAGTTCATTCGCGTTGTCACCTTGCAATGCGGTAAACAGCTTACGCTCCATCCGGCCCTCAAGATAAGGGCAGGGCTGCGGCGCAGTCACGTAGAACTGTGGTGTGAGCGGAAGGCTGTGGCGCATGACGATCCGTTGGTGGCTGAACCCAAAGATAGCGCTATGGGCGCAGGACGCCAAGGGAATTCATTAATTATCAGCTTGTCCGGCGGCGGTTCACTGCCACAGTCCCGAGGACGAGATCGGTCAGACCTTGCTTTGACGCCGAAGTCAGCATCAAAATGACCGAGACTATCTGCAGTGGCATGATCGCGATACTGATCGTGTATCCAAGTGTGTGGGCAAAGGCGAGAGAGCCCTCAAGGGGGCGGTCGCGGCTGTCGCGCAGTTCCATTGCCATCACGCGCATGCCCCAAGTCGCTGACCGGCCAGCGATGGTTGCGGTGCGGTATATAAAACCGACGACAAAGATCAGGAAGGGGAAAAAGAAGATCCCGGTAAACGCTGTGAATGGGATAATGATCAGGCAAAACGCGATGATAATCACGCTGTCAATAAGCCAAGCGACGAGGCGCTTTAAGGCAATGCCGTCGTAAAACTGGCTTTGTGTGAAGGGATCGGGCGGTGCCATTTGAGTTTCCTTAACGGGCTGCCCTTCCGGCGGGAACCGGAAGGGCAGAGGGGGATCAGGCGTCAGCCTTGTTGTCGTTGCGGCTGGCGCGGTCGTCCATGAACTGATCGAACTCTGCCTTGTCTTTGGCTTCGCGCAGACGCTCAAGGAAAGCTTCAAAGTTGCCTTGCTCTTCTTCCAAGCGGCGCAGCGTGTCGGCTTTGTACGCATCAAATGCTGCGTTTCCGGTGTTGCGGCTTGCGGTCATTATCGAAGACGTGCGGCGGGCACAGGATTTTCCTGAAAACATGCGTTTACTCCAGATCATATACATCAAAAGGGCGAGGCCAACGGGCCAGAAGAAGATAAAGCCCAGCACCATTGCGGCGATCCAAGCGCCTTTGCCTTTGTTATCAAGCCATTGCTCGGCGCGCGCGAACCACGAGGGGTTAGCGGAATATCTTTGTTCAGACGTCATGGTATTCATTTCGGTATGCCTTTCAGTGGTAAGGCCCCATCGGCCTCGGTGTCCAAGGTCTTATGTGAATGCCTTTTACATCTACCAAAGTGAGCATTGGCCGTAAAAATGCAAGAGGTAATGTGAATGTTTTTTACATTAACTTTATAATGTTATGTAAATCAATTACTTAAACGCTTTGTTGCGCTGTGATGCGGGTGATGTTTGCTCGGATAATGGTCGCCAAAACACCCAAGCTATAGACTTTTTGGGTCAGAAATCGAAATGGATGAGCCAAAGAGGTTGGAGCGGGTAACGAGAACCATAATCGAATATAGTTCAAGAAGTTAAATGGAATATTTATTTTCGTACAACATCCGTACAACAATTTGCATTCGCTTAAGCGGGTTTT
>JAFMHE010000363.1 GCA_017854675.1 Paracoccaceae bacterium
TCGAATATCTGGCGCAGCACAACGAGAAGCCCAAACCCTTCAGGTGGACCAAAACCGCAAAGGACATCCTCACCCGTGAACGCCGAGCACTCGATGCCCTCGATAAAATTAGGGGGAACAGGTAGGATCTGTCAGACTCGGAACACTAGACTGGGATTCTGGAACCCGGTGCAATTGTCGGTGCGGCAGCGTTAAGTTTTTCCATCGCGAAACCCGCAGCGTTTTTATAGCGCGCCATAAAGGCGTCACGCTCCGCAGCCGGAATCACGTCATCAATGTTGTCAAAATTTCCGCCGCAAATGTCGTTTACCATATTCAGCAATCCGAAAGGGCCCGCACCACGGTTGCGCAAAATGAGCTCGGAGACAGGCGCGCAAAGAGCATCATCATAGGCCTTGAGAGCCGCCGCTGTCGCGCCATGGTCCAGCATCATAGCCCCGATGGTGCGTGCGTCGATAATTGCCTGACTGGCACCGTTTGACCCAGTCGGATACATCGCGTGCGCGGCATCGCCCATCAACGCGACAGGCCCGTCCACCCAAGTCGACACAGGGTCGCGGTCAATCATCGGGTTCTCATAGGCGACTTCTGCGCCGTTCAAAAGGGCAGGCACGTCAAGCCAATCATAGGTCCAGCCCTCGAAATGATGGATGAAATCTGAAACTTTCGCGGGCTTGTACCAGCCGCTTTTGCGGTCTTCGGTTTCATCGAACGTAACTTCCGCAATCCAGTTTATGTCGGCATAGCCATCGGCGTCGGGGGCGGAAATCGGATAGATGACCATGCGCTGGCGGTGGGTGCCAAGACCGATGAAAGATGATCCGGTTCGGATCGGCTTGGCCCGCGTTGTCCCCCGCCACATCAGCGCGCCCCCCCAATGGATCGGCGGCTGGTCAGGATGCATCTGCGCACGGACCGTGGAATGGATGCCATCTGCACCAATCAGCAGCGTACCGGCTTCCGTGGTTTCGGACCCATCAGCACGGCTGACAAACGCGCTTACACTGCCGTCTTCGTTCTTGCGATAACCCGTAACCTTTGCGCCCAATTGCACAGCCCCGGCACCCGCGCGTTCAATCAGCTTGTCATGCAGCATCATATGCAACTTGCCACGATGCGCTGCGTATTGCGGCCAGTTGTAACCGGCTTCGGTGCCGCGTGGTTCTGCGTAAATCTCTTGGCCCTGTTGCCCTACCAACGCCCATTCCTGTGCAGGCAGACCGACCGCGTCCAGATCATCGGCAGTGATGCCAAGATCGAATAACTCGCGGATTGCATTGGGTTGGATATTGATGCCGACCCCTAGCGGCTTCAGTTCACGCACGGATTCGAACACGGTGCTGCGCACGCCGATCTGGTCAAGGGTCAGGGCAAGCGCCAGACCGCCAATGCCACCACCGGCAATCAGGACATGAGGTTGTGACATTATGCGTACCGTTAGTTGTTCAAAGTTGAGACGTGTTAGCAGATCAGCGCGTTGGGTCAAACATGGCAAATTTTCAATGCGCGACAGCTTTGCTGGCAAGGGCGATGAATGCGGTACGCTCGGTTAAGGTCAACTGCGCAAGAATATCGGCTTGAAGCGTTGCAACAATAGGGGCCACGACTGCAAGCATTTCTGTACCTTCTTCGGTCAAAGTGACCTGCCGCGCGCGCCGGTCGTCTTGGTTGACCTTGCGCAGGACCCAGCCTTTTCGTTCAAGCCGGTCTACAACGCCGCCGATGGTGGCCCTGTCGTAAGCGATCTCTTGGGCCAACGTTGCCTGATCAATACCGGGCTTTTCGTGCAAAACCGTCAGTGCCGCAAATTGGACAGAGGTTATATCAATCCCTGCGGCCTTCATCCGTTCTGCAAAGACGGAGGTCGAAATTTGATGCAACCGTCGGATCAAGTGCCCCGGCATCGTGTCTAAAGTCATTATTCGCCTCTTTTAATAAGTGGACTTACCATATTGACAGGTCAAGGTGAAGTGCCCTACTTATAGTAAGTATACATATTAAAATGAAGGACGATCAGATGCAGTATCACTTGAACGGTTTCAAATCTGGCAGTCCTCATATCGCTGCCCCCTCTGGACAACCGCATGTCAAAGAACTGCCGCGTCAGGTGGATGTCCTGATCGTCGGCTGTGGCCCAGCGGGTCTGACGCTTGCGGCGCAACTGGCGGCTTTCGCGGATATCTCAACCTGCATCGTCGACCAGAAATCGGGGCCGCTGCAAATGGGTCAGGCGGACGGTATCGCATGCCGGTCGGTCGAGATGTTCGAGGCTTTTGGTTTTGCCGAACGCGTTTTGCGCGAATCCTATTGGGTGAACGAGACGACATTTTGGAAACCTGACGCCGACCAGCCCGCCCATATCGCACGCAGTGGCCGGATCGAAGACACAGAAGCAGGCCTGTCCGAGATGCCCCATGTCATCCTAAGTCAGGCACGTGTACATGATTTCTATCTGGATGTGATGCGCAACGGGCCTGGCCGGCTTGAACCGCACTATGACCGCCAGTTCCTAAGCCTATCCCGAGACGATACCGCCGAATACCCTCTGACGGTAACGGTGTCCCATGCGCCTGATGGCCTGCCTGCACAGGCTGAAACCATT
>JAFMHE010000364.1 GCA_017854675.1 Paracoccaceae bacterium
GGAGCCTTGCGTAGCTCAGGCGAAGCCCGTGCGGGTTGCTGGGCGGCCATGGACGCTCTCCGGTAGGGATTGGGTTGCACGGCCGCCCCGCCGCCCTTCATTGTGCGACTGTAGGCCAACACCTCGCGCGCGGGTGGCGCGTCCTCGGCGAAGGCCGTCGCTCGGATCGGAAACCGCTCGCCCCACTGGCAGGTGGGGCCGAGATCGACATGGATGAAACCCGAGCGCGGCTATTCGTCCGGATCAACGGTGCGCAGTCCGCGCCCATTCATAAGTGGACGATTCACAATAAGGCCCAGCTTCAATTGAAAGTATCATTTTCTAGATGGTAGTTCTTTAGATAGTTCAGGACGTCCTAAATCAAATTAAATCAATCAAAACAAATACATCAAGGTAATAGTGGCGGAGGGAGCGACACATGAAACGAACTCTCTCTCGTGTCATAGGCAGCCATTGCGCGCTCAAGCGAAACGCTGCGCGATGTTTTTTAGCTGATCGGAAGACGTCATGACAGCCCCTTCTGGAACTTGAAATCACTATTGTATGCAAATCTTGCACACGGCCTCTTACTGTAAGCCCAAAGGGTCCTTTTCTCGATTAGCCAGTTCGCGTGTGGTGGCATCGCAAACTGTTCCATCGAAAAACGCATCTAACCGCAATAATTCATGAGAGGGTTGTTTTGGTGTGTGCTGGGCTGTTTGCAGCCTTTCTAATTCCGGCATCGCATGGTTGATCTGTACCCTGATTTTGCATCGGGCGTTTTTGATTGTATTGGGCTTTGTCGTTTGGTGTTTCTGGGTGAGCGGGGCGGTTTATTCAGCGCAATATGGGCGATGGCGGAGCCAGTGCGTCGAACAGCAGCCGGATGAGACTTTGACGCGGACATGAGGCGGGTAGCGTCATGACGATCCGGGTTTTCTTCTCGACTATGGTGGCGGCCAGTTTGACCAAGTGCAGGCGCAGAGTATCGAACTGGGCATGCCGCCATTGGGATCGCTTCGGACAGGCCGCGCGGAGGTTCCACCAGATCCAATAGGCACAGCCATGCAGCATGAGCCGCATCTGATTGGCCGACGCTTTGGTACAAGAGGTGCGGTCCGAGGCGAGATGGGTCTTCCATCCCTTGATGTGGTTCTCGGCCTGACCGCGGGCAGAATAGATCTTCTCGTAAAGATGCTTGCCGCGCCCTCCGTCCAGATTGGTCACGATATAGCGGGTGTCCCGCCCTCGGGAGCTGACTTCTACCCGGGCCACTACGCGGCGGGCTTTTGACCAGGACCTGGCCGCATAGGCGAATGTCTTGAACCGCCGGACCTTCTGGCCACCATTGCGCGTGTAGCAGACTGCCGTCGAGCCTTCCAAAGCCTGAACCTGTTCGTGAAGGCGAGAATTCCGGCTCAAGCCAAAGACATAGCGCAGGCCCAGCTTGTCACACAAATCAAGCACCTCAGGCGTGCAATAATGGCTGTCCGCCCGCACCAGGATCTCGGTCTTGGGCAAGTGCTTACGGATTTCGCGGATCAACCGGCGCAGATGCGCGGCACTCTCAGTTCCTTTGGGGCGTCGTGCCGGGCGGAGCAGGGCCCCGACCAACCGTCCGTCGCCATCAAAGACGACAATGGGCTGGAAGCCGTATTCGTCATAGTAGCTGTTGAACAGACGCAACTGCTGGTGCCCGTGGACCACATCAAATGTATCGTCGATATCCAGCACGATCTGCCCTGGCACCCCCGCAAAGGACTGGCAATAGAAACGGACCATCGCCTGTCCCATCCGGATCAGATCACGCACGCCCGGCAGGTTCTCCATCCGCGAGATTGTGGGCTGCGAGCACAGGGCGGCACCCGTCTCCGGATTGCGCTCCAGAGCGATCTTGAAGGACGGATCATGCCGAAGATCGGCCGCGTCATTGCCGTCCTCATACCCGGCCGCAATCATCATCATCCGGAACCCGATGATGTCTTCCAGGCTGTGCCGCACCTTCCCTGGGTCGCGTAGGTCCGTAAGGCAGGATGCCAGCACACCAGCCAATCCTAACCGGCGTTCCACCTCCCGCAGAAGTGTCAGGCCCGCATCAGAACTCATCTCTGCGCCATCGAAATTGAGGAGGATCGGTTTGCCGTTCACAGGTGACAAGACTGGTACGGCGGAAGTAGACTGCTTCATGGTGAGGGGGCCTGCTTCGGAAACTGGAGTTTTTGGTCAACACAACCGAAAAATACATGCGTTCAAAGCCTTACGCCACCCTCACCAACCCCTCATGAATAATTCGGGTTAAGGTTTCTAGCTAACGACATCAGTGAAACATGTGAGCTATAATGATGTTGGAATGATGTTCATGCGCTTAGTGTTGTTTCGTCGAAGTGCGATCAGGGCGTTCACTCATGATCTCAGATTGAGCTATGGAAACACGCCTTCTCCTTGTGCTCAAGATATTCATGGCAGCCCTCAAACATTTCACCGCCACGCGATTTGTCCCATTCGCCAATGGCGCGTATGACTTTCAACGAATGGCCGGAACCAAAGGGTAAGTAAATTGTCATTTTCGTCGTTCTTTCAAAGTGTCCACCGCGGTGGACGTTATGCATTTACAATATCTG
>JAFMHE010000115.1:0-4401 GCA_017854675.1 Paracoccaceae bacterium
CTAGGGCGTCTGCGCGTCGACAAAGCCGTCTGCAATCGCGCGAGCGACAAAGTCATCCAGTGCGGCAACCCTTGGGTCATCGTGGCGGGGTAGCACCATCGCTTGTCGGACCGAGGTCAGGACACCGGACAGAATACGCACATCCGGATTGTCGGCAAAATACCCCTCAAGCGAGGCACGGACCCCGGCAACGGCATCGCAGCGCCCTGCCTGAAATTCTGCAAAACTTTCGGGCGGTGTGCCAGAGCGTTCCAGCGTGGCATCGCGCAGTGTTTTGGTCAGATGCATGTCATAGGCTGATCCGGTGGAGGTCAGCACATGCACGCCTGCGCGGTCAATGTCGTCTATCTGTTGCAACGCGGATCCTGCGCGCACCGCAAAGGTTGCTTCGATCACGATGTAGGGGCGTGTGAACGCGATTTTTTCCGCGCGCATCGGGTCGATGGCCAGAAACCCGATATCCCAAATGTCGTGCCCAGCATCGGCAAAGACTTTGCCTGCGCCATCATAGATCACTGGCACCATTTGCGCGTTGATCTCATCTGCCAAGCGCTGTGCAAGTGCCGGGCTGACGCCGGTGAATGTGTCGCCCTCGACCTGTACCAGCGCGCGGTTGCCGGTGTTTATAGCGACGCGCAGAACGCCGTCTTTTGCCAGTGTCGTTAGATCGTTATTCATGTTCATTCCTTTGCTTCTTTAGCGCCGATTTTGAAGATACGTGCGAAAAGCGGCGCGCTGAGGATCACCACGAAAATCCGTAGCACGTGATGTGCCACAACAAAGGCCATGTCCGCGCCGACAATCAAGGCCAGGACTGTCAGTTCAGCCTGTCCGCCCGGCGCAAACGCCAGCAGAGTTTCCATCGGTGGGGCCAGACCGGTCAGGTGGATGGTTTCGGCGAAAACGACAGTAAGCAGGATCAGGATAATGCAGAACCCCAGCCCTGCGGTGACGTCAGTGCGCACTTCTGACAGCGTGACGCCTGCATATTTGCAGCCCACGCTCATGCCGATAAAGAACTGCGCGGCCCAAATCGCCTCAACCGGGGGGCGGTGTTGCAAGATACCCGCCAGCGCGAATGCAGCAGCCAGCAAAAGCGGGCCTAGGATGGTGGCCCCGAACATGCCGACGCGTTTGGCCGCTTGCCAGCCGACCAGACCGCAAAGCACCATAAGGACAAGTTGATCCGGAGCGATGGTTGAGGCGGGTACGCCGGGGGGATTGGTCAGGTCCGCGTCCCAGATCCACGTCAGCAGGAAGGGTAACGCGACGACGATCACCATCACCCGTGTGGCGTGGACCAATGACAATGTGCGCACATTGCCGCCTGCTTCTTCGCCGAACACCAGCATGTCCTGTAGGCCGCCCGGCATGGAGGAATAGTAGCTTGTGGCGAAATCGAAGCCCCACAGGCGATGGAAATAGAGCACCCCCAAAACGCCGATGCAGCCGGTCATGACGGGGATCATCAGCAGGGTTGGCCACATCCCGGTCATTGAAAACAGCAGCGTCGTGGTGAAAGTCGCCCCGACAGCGACCCCGAGAATGGTGCGCATGGCGTCGTTGACGATCTTGACCCCGCGCATCTGGACACCGGCAAGCGCGGCAATGAGACACGCAAAGATCGGACCCAGCAACCACGGCAACGGCAGGTGCAACATCTTGAACGCAATCACCCCGATGCCGGCGACTGCAAATGCATTCAGGTGCGCCATCATCCGCGCATGACCTTGAGCCGGTGACGCAGGGATGTCTGTAAATGTATGTCGGCCGCTGTGCCGGCGGCTGCCTGATCGCCTGCGCTAATTGCTTTGATGATCTGGGCGTGCTGGGTGCTGACCGTTTTGATGCGTGCCGCGTCATCCAGCGTGGTAGGGCCAAGCAGCATCAGGGCGTTGTTCAACGCGCGGGCGGATTCGAGCAGGAAACGGTTGCGCGTGGCCATGTAGATACAGCGGTGGAAATCCTGATTGAGCGCAGCGGCGGCCTGTGGGTCGTGCCCTGAGGCCTCAATCTGTGCGTTGAGGTCTATGAGCACGTCGATTTCGGCGGCACTTGCGTGTTTCGCGGCCATCTCTGCGGCGGTCCGTTCCAGCACCAGCCGCATTTCGTACAATTCGACCACTTCGGGCGTGGATAATGTGCGGATCACCGCGCCTATGCGGGGCCGGTGTTCCACGATCCCGTCGCTTTCCAGCTTGCGCAATGCCTCGCGGACGGGGGTGCGGGACAGGGCAAGCTGACTGGCAACATCAATCTCGCGCAGGCGGTCGCCGGGGCGGAAATGCCCGGTGCGAATGGCCTCAAGCAGCCGGTGATAGGCGACCTCGCCCTGTGACATGTCTTGCAATTTTGGATCAGGCATTTTACGAGGTCCATATTGTATCCACTTGGATACAATAGCCAAGCATGAAGGAAAAGCCAATGTCAAAGTCAGTCATCGTCGTCGGGACAGGAAACGCGGCCCTGTGTGCAGCGCTTGCCGCACTGGAAACAGGCGCGCAGGTCACGTTGCTTGAAAAGGCAGACGAGGCGTTGGCGGGCGGCAATACCAAATACACAGCGGGGGCCATGCGGTTTGCCTATAACGGGATCGACGACCTGCTGCCGCTCTTGCGCGACCCGAATGATTCGCGGTTGGGGGACACGGATTTCGGCAGCTATGACACCGAAAAGTTTGGCGATGATCTGTTGGGGTTCAACGATGGCCGTCCCTTGTCGGACGAACAGCAAACATTGATCAATACCTCGGGTGAGACGATGCGCTGGCTGGCGTCCCATGATGTTAAGTTTGAGCCGATCTACAGCCGTCAGAGTTTTGAGAAAGATGGCCGTCACGTATTTTGGGGCGGTCTGACGCTGGCCGCTGAAAACGAGGGCGTTGGGTTGTTTGATATGGAACTGGCAGCGGTTGAACGTCTGGGCGGCAAGGTGCGGTATAACAGTGCCGTCACGGGATTGGTGATGGAGGGCACGCGCGTTGTGGGCGTGCGCGTAGGGGACGAAGAGTTGCGCGCCGATGCGGTCATTCTGGCATCCGGCGGGTTTGAGGCGAACGAAGGCATGCGGATCGAACGCATGGGCGCTAACTGGAAAGCCGCCAAAGTGCGCGGCACACCGCATAATACGGGCGATGGGCTGGTCATGGCGCTTGGCATAGGGGCTGCGGAATACGGTCTGTTTTCGGGCTGTCATGCGACACCGATGGACCTGCATATGGCTGATTTTGGCGGGCTTGATCTGCCCCCCGGTGAGCGCAAGAATTACCGCAAGATTTGTTACTTCCTTGGTGTGATGCTGAACGCCGATGGCGACCGGTTTGTCGATGAGGGGATCAATTTTCGCAACTACACCTACGCGCAATATGGCGCGGCCATTCTGGAACAACCCGGTCAGTTTGCGTGGCAGGTGTTCGACAGCAAGGTTTTTGATTTGCTTTATGGTGAATACCGTTTCCATGACGCGCATTTTGTCGAAGCGGAAACATTGAACGCGCTGGTTGCCCAGTTGAAAGGCGTCGATCAAACCGCGGCATTGGCTACATTGACCGCGTATAATGATGCGGTCGATGCGGATGTTGCGTTTGATCCTACGGTTCTGGACGGCAAAGGCACGCGAGGCATTACGCCTGCCAAGTCCAACTGGGCGCAAAAGATAGACCAAGGACCGTATCGTGCATTTCCGGTTACGGGGGGCATCACATTCACCTACGGGGGATTGAAGGTGGATCAGGACGGCAGCGTTCTGTCAGATCAGGGCGCCAAGATAGACGGGCTTTTCGCCTGCGGTGAAATTGTTGGTGGCGTGTTCTATGCAGGCTATCCGGGCGGTTCGGGTTTGACGTCCGGTGCCGTTTTTGGCCGCCGTGCAGGATATGGCGCGGCGCGGGCCTAAGCTACTTTGGGCCGTTGTCGTCCAACAATATCCGCGCGGCGTCGCCTTCTACGTCGTCGTATTGCCCGGATTTGAGGGTCCATAGAAATGCGGCAAGGCCAAGACCCCCGAGGATGATCGACACAGGGATGAGAATGAAGAGGATGTTCATACGTTCCGGCCTACGCGCAGGGCGTTCAAAAGTACAGTGATCGAGGAAACCGACATCGCAACAGCCGCCAGCAGGGGTGTCGCATAGCCCAAGAGCGCCACAGGCACGGCAATGAAATTATAGGCCGCTGCAATGGCAAAGTTCTGTTTGGACAGATGTACCGTGGACCGCGCGATGGCGATCAGGCTGGGCAGTTCATCAATCCCTTCGCGGATGATCACCACGTCGGCGGCGTTACGCGACGCGTCCAGCGCAGATGCCGGTGCGACCGACGCATGTGCAGCGGCAAGTGCCGCCGTGTCGTTCAACCCGTCGCCGATCATCAGTGTGCGGTGCCCTTGTGCCTGAAGCGCTGT
>JAFMHE010000115.1:4666-10693 GCA_017854675.1 Paracoccaceae bacterium
GTTTGCCCGTCGTGCTGCGCTTCGATCCCGAAACCGGGGACTTCGACCACATCTGTGAGCGTTGCAGGCGATGCAGCGGGCAGTGCGGCAAGGATTGCGCGAGAAACGGGGTGTTGCGAGGTTTGCGCCAAGGCGCGGGCGATACGGACCTGCGGGTCGGTCAGGTTATTCAACTGACGCGCGCTGCCCGATAGGGTCAACGTGCCGGTTTTGTCAAAGATTGCGATGTCGGTTTCCGCGATACGCTCAAGCGCGGTGCCGCTTTTGACAAGGAAACCCTTGGCATAAAGCAGGGCGATGGCGCGGGTGGCGACGGTCGGGACGGCCAGCCCAAGCGCGCAGGGGCAAGTGATGATCAAGACCGCCACGGCAATGTTGAGGGCCAATCGGACATCGCCGGTGATTGCAACCCAGACGCCAAAGGCTGCAAAGGCCAGCAGATGCACAGCGGGCGCATAGACGCGCGCAGCCTGATCCGCGAGGTTGGTATAGGTGCTGCGGCTGTTTTCGGCCATCTCGGTCAGAGCGGCAACACGGCGCAGGGTGGTGTCTTCGCCGACGCGGATGGCTTTCATCTCGAACGGGGCGCCAAGGTTGATCTCGCCTGCCTCAACCGTTTCGTTTTGCATCAGGTTCACGGCGGCGGATTCGCCCGTCAGGAACGACCGGTCCGTGGTTGCATGGGCAGAGGTTAGTTGGCCATCGACAGGCACGCGAACGCCGGTCGGGATAAGGATCATGTCACCAATGGCAAGCTGCGCCACAGGGACCGTTTGGGTCTGGCCCGCGTCGATGCGCTGGGCGGTTTGGACCTCAAGTGCGGCCAGTTCTTTGGCCGCAGAACGGGCGGCGTTGCGGGTGTGGTGGTCAAGGTATCTACCGATCAGCAGAAAAAATGTCAGCGACAGGGCTGCGTCAAAATAGGCATGCGCGCCGCTGTTCATCACCTCGTAGAGGGACATGCCCGCAGCCAGCAGGATCGCCAGCGATATCGGTACATCCATGTTCAATGTGCGCACGCGCAAGGCTGACCACGCGCTGGCAAAGAAGGGCTGTCCGCAGAACAGCACCGCAGGAAGGGAAATCACGGCAGAGATCAGGTGAAACAGATCACGCGTTGCATCCGTGGCACCGGACCAGACTGCAACGGAAAACAGCATGACGTTCATCATGGCAAATCCGGCCACCGCGAGGCGGATCAGCAGCATACGCCCCAACGTATCCCCTTTGGTTTGCAGCAAACCTGCATCAAGGGGAAACGCCTCATAGCCGACCTGTTTGAGCACCCCGATCAGTTGATCCACATCAGCGGATGCGGTGCTGATTGCCACACGCTTCAGCGACAGGTTTACGCGGGCATTGTCCACGCCGGGTGTTGCCATGAGCGCGCGTTCGATCTTGCCGATGCAAGCGGCGCAATGGATGCCGGGCAGGGACAGAAACAGGTTTGGTTCAGCTTGGGACGGTGTCGCCTTGGCCGCGATGCTTTGGGCATAGGGGACCGCATCGCAGGCGGGGCAGGCAGATATGGCGGTCATTTCATCACACGTACAATGATGCGCTGTTGAAAGAGCACGCCGTTGTCGGCACGTGCCTCAAGGCGCAGGTTCCAGTTGCCGCTGTGCGCCACAACCGGGGCAACAAGGGCGGTGCCGTCGAAGGTAAACGCAGGGGTTTGGTCAGCAGCGACACTGGTGGCGCGGCCAAAAGTTGCCTTTTCGATTGTGGGCGCAATCGCGGTGCCGTCTTTGAGGATGTAGAGCTTGAGGATATCATTCTGGACCGTAGCGGATACGTCCCAATCCAGCGATTCCTGTGCTGCGCGGTCCGCGTCAAAGGTTTGCGATGCGACGTAGCTGTTTTTAACCTCAAGACCGGGAAAGGTCGAAACGGCGTTGAATGCCAGCGTCAGGTTCACCGCGATGATGACGGAAAATGCAGCGGCGAAGATTGAAAAAACATGCCATCCTTTAAGTTCACGTGTCATTTAATTGGCCTTTCCGTTGAAGGTTGTTTCTTTGGAGGCGCGCGTTTTGGTGCCGACGTCTTCGACCCATAGCCGCAGAGGTGTGGTGTCACTGCTTGCGGCGGGATCTTGGGGGCGGGCGATAACGTAGACGCGCTGTTGCAAGGTTTGTTGCGCAGGCACGACCATGTTGAGTTCATCTCCGCGTCCTTCCAGCTCAATCCGCAGGATTTCGTCGCTGCTCAGGCTCATGTGGAAAGTACGGTCTTCGCCCTGTTTGTTGCGCAGCCGCACGTCATAGATGTTGCGGATCGACCCATCAGACAGTGTGACATAAGTGGGGTTACGCACCGGGCTGACGGTCAATTCAATGTCCGAGCGAACGAAAAGCGCATAAACCAAGCCGACGCCGACAAGCAGCCATAGTACCGTATAGAGGATCGTGCGGGGACGCAGGATGTGCTTCCAAATGGGCTTTGGTGCTTCGCCAGCGCGTTCGGCGACTTCGTCCGACAGGGCCATGTAGTCGATCAGGCCGCGCGGTTTGCCGATTTTGTCCATGACGTCATCGCAGGCGTCGATGCACAGGGCGCAGGTGATGCATTCCATCTGCTGGCCGTTGCGAATGTCGATGCCCATGGGGCAGACGTTCACGCAGGCCATGCAGTCGATGCAATCGCCGTGTTCTTCGACTTCTATCGCGATCAGGGGCGCGTTTTCCAGGGCACCGTATTTTGCCACACCGGGGCCTGCGGCTTGTGCTTCGCGTTCGGCCTTTTCGGCGGCGGCGCGGTCACGTTTGCGCACGTTGCCTTTGCCGCGCGGCTCTCCGCGCCAGTCGCGGTAGGCAACGGTGATGGTGTCAACGTCTGTCATCGCGGCCTGAATGCGGGGCCAAGGGCACATGTAGATGCAGACCTGTTCGCGCATGAAACCACCAAAGACAAAGGTGGTAGCCGTGAGAACCGCAATCGTGATGTAGGCGGCAGGGTGTGCGGTGAACTGCACCAAATCGACAGCCAGTTGTGGCGCATCGGTGAAATAGAACACCCAAGCGCCGCCCGTGGCGATCGCGATAATCAGCCATACGGCCCATTTCGTGATGCGCAGCCGCCATTTGTGCAAATCCCACTTGGCTTTGTACAGACGCACCCGCGCGTTGCGGTCCCCTTCGATCCAGCGTTCCACGAGGATAAAGAGGTCAGTCCAGACAGTTTGCGGGCAGGTATAGCCACACCAGACGCGGCCCAGTGCCGAGGTAAACAGGAACAATCCCAGACCGGCCATGATCAGCAGACCGGCGACGAAATAGAATTCGTGCGGCCAAATCTCGATCCAGAAGAAATAGAACCGGCGGCTGGCCAGATCGACCAGAACGGCCTGATCAGGCAGCGTTGGACCGCGGTCCCATCTGATCCACGGCGTGAGATAGTAGATCCCAAGCGTGACGATCATGATCCACCATTTGAAGCGCCGGAAAAATCCGGTCACACGACGGGGAAATATGGGTTCTTGAGCCGCATAAAGCGACGGTGGTGTATCTGTGGGCATAATATGATTCCTGTTCGCATCTCAGACCTACGTGGTCTGGCGGGAACGTTCCTTGATCTGGGTCAAGAAGAACCCGAAGCGACATGTTTTGCGAACAGGGCCGCTTCGGGAAGGGACTGCCCCGCCAGCGTGTGGCGGCAGGGCGGTCAATCTGCTTTATTCACCACCACCGAGGGCGTGAACATAAGCAGAAACAGAACGGACATCTGCCTCGGAGAGGCGCTGACCCCATGCGGGCATAACGCCGTAGCGGGAGTAGGTTATGGTCTCGTGCAAAGCCTCGCGGCTGCCACCATAAAGCCAGATGGCATCGGCAAGATTGGGTGCGCCCAAATCGTAGTCACCAAGGCCTGCTTCGCCGTGACAGGCACTACAGTTGTCTTCGAAAACGATACCGCCTGTTTCGACCAAGGCTGCGTCATATTCTGTTGAAGACAAAGAGATCACATACTCAACGACCGAATCGATTTCTTCGGCTTCCAATATCTCGCCAAAGACCGGCATTTCTGAATACCGCGCATCGTCATCTGTTGTGTTGCGGATGCCGTGCCGCACGGTGTGCGTGATGGCCTCCATGTTGCCGCCCCAAAGCCAGTCGTCGTCCAGCAGGTTGGGATAGCCTTTGGCACCCGCCGCACCGGACCCGTGACACTGCGAACACTGGGCGCGGAACACCGATCCACCACGTGCAACAGCATAGCGCGCCAGATCAGAAGTTTCCGCCAGGGCGTCGATGTCGGCCTCAAGCAAAGCTGCGACCAATTCGGCGTTCTGGCCTTCGTGCGCTTCGATGTCTGTGGCGACATTTGCGCGTGTTGACCAACCCATCACACCGGCAGTGGCACCACTGATCATCGGCCAGGCAGGGTAGGCAATCGTATAGCCAATGCCCCAGATGATTGTGAGGTAAAGCGTCCACAACCACCAGCGCGGCAGGGGTGTGTTCAGCTCTTCGATGCCGTCCCAGCTGTGACCGGTGGTTTCTTGTCCGGTCTCTTCGTCGCGTTTACGCTTCGACATGGGATGCTCCTTTCGTGGAAGTGCAGCCTTTGCAATCGGCGCATTTTTTCTTTTGCTGGGGCATTGGCCCGTCGCGCAGCAGCGGGATCTGTGCAATTTCGTCGTAGGTGGCGCTGCCGCCGGGCCGGAAGGCCCAGAGGATCACGCAGACGAAAAAGCCGAACATCGCAAGCAAGACCCAGCTGTCGGCCAGTTCACGCAGGAAAGAATAGGTTTCCATAATAGCCTCCTATCGGCTGGCGTCTGGAGTGAAGGTCGAGAAGTCGACCATCGTGCCCAGAACTTGCAGGTATGAGATCAGCGCGTCCATTTCGGTCAGCTCTGGCTGGCCGTCAAAGTTGGACACTGCCGCACCGGGATAGCGTTCAAGCATATCGTCGTAGTCGCTGTCAGGATCGGCCTGAGCGCGGAAGTCTGCGCTGGCTGTCTCGATCTGTTCGTCGGTGTAGGGCACGCCGACAAAGCGGTGTGTCTTGAGCAGCGCCTCGATGTGCGTTGGCTGGATGATCGTATCCGCCAAGAACGCATATTTTGGCATGATCGATTCGGGCACAACGGATTGTGGGTCCGTCAGGTGGTCCACATGCCAAGCGTCCGAATAGCGCCCACCGACACGGGCCACGTCAGGTCCGGTGCGTTTTGACCCCCATTGGTGTGGGTGGTCGTACATCGATTCCGCTGCCAGTGAGTAGTGACCGTAGCGCTCCACCTCGTCGCGCATGGGGCGGATCATCTGGCTGTGGCAAACATAACAACCTTCACGGACATAGATGTCGCGTCCTGTCAGCTCCAGCGGAGAGTAGGGGCGCACGCCCTCTACTTCTTCGATGGTGTTTTCGAGCCAGAAGAGCGGCGCGATTTCCACCAATCCACCCACGCTGACCACGAGAAGGGAGAAGACCATAAGCAAGGTCGGGCTTTTCTCAAGGATAGCGTGTTTGGCAAGGATGCCGGTGAATTGGGGTGTCTCTTGGTCAGAGGCCGGAGTGGTTTTTGGATTTTCCATTTCTCTGTCCTTTCTATTCTGCTGGGACGCCGACGGCGGCGGTTTGTTTTTGACCCCCACGGATGGTCATCCACATGTTCCAGCACATGATGAGCGCACCAGAGAGGAACAGAACCCCACCCAGACCACGCACCACATACATCGGGAATTTGGCGGCAACGGTGTCGGCAAAGGAGTTCACGAGGAAGCCCTGGTCGTTGACCTCACGCCACATCAAACCTTCCATGATGCCGGTGACCCACATTGAGGATGCGTAAAGAACGATGCCGATTGTGGCCAACCAGAAGTGCCAGTTGATTGCCGACATGGAGTACATTTGCGCACGGCCCCACAGACGTGGTGTCAGGAAGTAGAGCGCACCGAAGGTGATCATGCCGTTCCAGCCAAGAGCGCCAGAGTGGACGTGACCAATGGTCCAGTCAGTATAGTGCGAGAGCGAGTTCACAGCGCGGATCGACATCATCGGACCCTCGAATGTGGACAT
>JAFMHE010000365.1 GCA_017854675.1 Paracoccaceae bacterium
AGAAGCGGTTGGCACGCTATCTGAAATCGCCCGCGCAGCCCTGCTGTGCAATGATGCGGCCCTGCACGAATCCGACGATATCTGGAGCGTTGAGGGTGACCCGATGGAAGGCGCGCTTCTGGTCTTCGGGACCAAGGCCGGAGAAACCTCATTAGGCTGGACGCGACACGGTGAGATTCCGTTTGATGCGAAGCATCGCTATATGGCCGTGCAGGTTGAAGACAAGGACGGCACATCACATGTGCTGGTGAAGGGTGCTCCGGAACGGGTGCTCGAGATGTGCGCTGATCAGATCGGCGGTGAGGGCAACAAACCACTGGACCTAGATCGCTGGCATGCGGAGGCGGAAAGTACCGCCGCGCGGGGTCAACGGGTTCTTGCATTTGCCCGCCGGTCAAAGGTGCAACAGGACGCGTTGACGACTGATCTTGAGGGGGGGCTCAGCCTAATCGGGCTTGTCGGCTTGATCGACCCGCCACGACCGGAAGCGATTGCCGCCGTTGCAGAGTGTCACAAGGCCGGGATCGATGTCAAAATGATCACCGGCGATCATGCCGGAACAGCCGCCGCAATCGGTCAGCAGATAGGTCTGAAACGCCCTGATGTAGTTCTGACCGGGGCAGATATCGACCGAATGGACGACAGCATTCTTGCGGTTGAGGTTATGGGCGCGAATATCTTTGCCCGCACATCGCCTGAGCACAAGTTGCGTTTAGTCACCGCCTTGCAGGCACATGACCTTGTCGTGGCGATGACCGGTGACGGTGTAAACGATGCACCCGCGCTTAAACGTGCGGATATTGGCGTTGCGATGGGGATCACCGGGTCAGAGGCCGCCAAGGAAGCCGCCGAGCTCGTCTTGGCAGACGATAATTTCGCCTCAATATCAGCGGCGGTGCGCGAGGGACGTACAGTTTGGGACAATATCCGCAAAGTCGTCAGCTGGGTCCTGCCCACCAGCGCAGGTGAGGCTGGAACAATTGCCGCAGCACTACTGATGGGGTTTGCGCTGCCAGTGTCGCCGGTTCAGATACTCTGGGTCAACATGGTTACAGCCGTGACACTTGGCCTGGCACTGGCGTACGACCCCCCCGAGGCTCAAACCATGCTCCGCCAGCCGCGTCCACGCAATGCAGGGCTGTTGACGGGTGCGCTGGTGTGGCATGTCGTCTTCGTTACCGGTTTGTTTCTCGGCGCGGTTTTTGGCCTGTTTGCCTATGCGCTTGATAAAGGTTACTCACTGCCCCTCGCCCAAACCATGTCGATGAATATGCTGGTTGTCCTTGAAATATTTCACCTTTTCTACATTCGAAATATCTTTGGAACGTCGATCAACTGGGCGGCTTTGAAAGGGACCCGGCCGGTTTGGATTAGCGTTATTCTCGTTACTGTAGCGCAATTCGCAGCAACCTACTTGCCTGCGGCACAGCCTATACTCGGGACACAGGCCGTGCCTGTGCTAGACGGAATGCTGATCATTGCTATTGGCGTCATTTTCTTTGCCATTATTGAAACGGAAAAACAGTTGCGTCTGATCCTCACTGGCAACAACGAAACTTAAGGGGTCTTAAATGGTGCCCCTTTTCCGGCGCAAGCGAGGTAAACGGGCCGCCGCAAAGGCATCGATTAGCGCAGTACAAAGGCGAGAATGATCAAGCATACTGGCAAAGCGCGATCGTAACTTCTACCGCGGAAGACTTGCAGCGTGCTGACATGCGCCCAGCGGATCAGTTCGGAGCTTTCTCCCAGATGATTGGCGAGGCTCACTCGGAAGATGATACCGCGCTCAAGTTTGGCGTCAGCGTCGATCTTGTGCGGCGCCTCAAAGTGGCGCGCTGATGGGCCGGGAGGTACGACGGTTATTTTTCAGTTTCCCGATAGTCGACATCCGCTGCGAGACAGAAAATCGGCAAAGTGGGCTCGAAGCAGCCGTTCGCTCCAGTTTGATCGAAGGTCCGTTGTGGGCCGGGCGCGTTCCACGGCACCTGTATTGCCAACCTGTGCTGCGGTCTGTCCGCGGGGCGGATCTGGGCTCGAAGCCGCCAGTTGTATCTTTCGTCAGGTGGCGAAGCCTAGCGGCCCTCGTACTGGCTGGTAGATGGTTCTCCATCGGGGTCTCGACATTTTTCAGCCGCCGATCAAGACAGAGGGGTTTTCACTGGGCGATCGGATGCAGGAGCATCGAATGCTGAAGGGATTCTATGTTACATATGTGCGGCTGTCAGATTGGCATTAAGTCACGTGAAGGGGGAGCGATTTGAAGCGCAATGAGGACATTGAAGTTCTGTCGGGCCAGCTGGTTGCACAAAACATGTTGCTCCAGATGTTGCTTGGGCAGGTCACACTGCATGGGCCAGACCGCGGTGAAGAATTGCGGCATGGGCTCAAGGCCGGGCTGGGGGCAATAAAAGGCAATCCCAACATGACGCAGCGAGAGAAATTCGGCTGCGAAAAGACCCTCGAGGATGCCATTGACACGATTGATCAACTGCGTGCTAAGGCTGGTCGAGACTGAAAAGCCCTGTAATCTATTTGGAGATATTCCTTGCGCCCCCGTCGGCTACCACAATCCACAATTGATCAGGTTCGCATCTCG
>JAFMHE010000366.1 GCA_017854675.1 Paracoccaceae bacterium
TTAACAAACGGTTAATATCTGAAGAAAAGAGTTAACCCCGTCGATATCGCTTCAAGAACTGGCGTCATTCCGCTTTGCCTGTGATCAAACTCGGCATAAGGCTGCCGGTGCGGTTCTGTCGACCAAAAGCGTTTCTCTGAAAACCGAAAGGAAAGAATCATGACCGGCGGCTTGATCTTGGCCTTAGCCCTTCTGCTTGATTCGTTGATGGGTGAACCTGCATGGCTGTGGCAGCGTTTCCCACACCCTGCGGTTCTGATGGGACGATTGGTCGGCTGGTTTGACAGACACCTGAACGTCGGTTCCGGGCTCAAAGCCAAAGGGGTGCTTGCACTGCTTTGCCTGATCATCGCCGGTGGTATCATCGGTGCATTCCTTTCGCTGGGCGGGCCTGTCATCGAAATCCTCTGTGCGGCGATCCTCATCGCACAACGCTCCTTGATCCAGCATGTCGCCACTGTGGCGGACGGTTTGCGCATCTCTCTCAAACAAGGTCGCCGCACGGTCGCCTTGATCGTCAGCCGCGATACGACGGACATGACCCCCTCAGCAGTTGCCAGATCCGCGATTGAAAGCGGCGCAGAAAACCTGAGCGACGGTATCATTGCGCCAGCCTTCTGGTTCCTGATCGGGGGACTGCCTGCGATGCTAATCTACAAATGCGTCAACACAGCCGACAGCATGATCGGCTACAAAACCGACCAGTACCGCGACTTTGGCTGGGCCGCTGCCCGCATGGACGATCTGCTGAACCTGATCCCGGCGCGCCTGACCGCTATGCTGATCGCGCTCCCGACAGGTGTCTTGAATCAATGGCCCGCCATAACCGCAGACGCCCGCCTGCACCGCTCGCCGAATGCCGGCTGGCCCGAGGCCGCGATGGCGCGTGCCATTGGTGTAGCGCTTGCCGGTCCGCGCGCCTATGATGGCGTGATGCAAGACTTTGCATGGGTCAACGGTGTCGGCATGCGCGAGATCGGCCCACGTGCAATCGACGCTGCCGTTGGCGTTTTGTGGCAGGCATGGGCGCTGATGCTGGGGCTTTCCCTGATCCTTGGCCTGCTGATGATGTAAAGGAATACGATGCGACCCTTCGTTTTAGTTGCCTGCCTGCTCCTGTCCCCCTTGCCTGCCTTGGCCAACACCATCTGCGGTGGCACCTTCTCCAGCTTCGTGGATGGCCTCAAGGCCGAGGCTGCAACCCAAGGCATTGCCTCCGAAACAGCAAACGCGTTCTTTCGCACCGTCAGTCAAGACCCAACCGTGCTGCAAGCCGACCGCAAACAGGGCGTTTTTCAGATGCCTTTTGTCGATTTCTCGCGCAGGCTTATCTCCGACGATCGCATCAACCGGGGCCGCGCGAATGGCGAAAAATACGATGCCATCTTTGACCGGGTCGAGACCGAATATGGCGTAGACCGCGGCGTCTTGCTGGCGTTTTGGGCGTTCGAGACCGACTACGGCACGTTTCAGGGTAATTTCAACACCGCCAACGCGCTTGTCACACTGGCGCATGATTGCCGCAGACCCGAACTTTTCCGCCCGCAAGTCTTTGCCGCGATGCAGCTCTTTGCCCAAGGCGCATTTGATCCGGCCACGACCACAGGCGCATGGGCCGGCGAAATTGGCATGGTCCAGATGTTGCCGCGCGACATCCTTGAAAACGGTGTCGATGCGGATGGTGATGGCAAAGTGTCGTTGAAAACCTCTGCCGCAGACGCGCTCGTCTCTGGTGGTAAGATGCTGCAACATCTGGGCTGGCGCGCAGGCGAACCCTGGCTGGCAGAGGTCACTTTGCCCCGCGACTTTGATTGGGCCCAGACCGGTCTGGAGGTGACAAAGCCCATATCTGAATGGCAGTCCTTGGGCGTCGTGCCCCGCAACGGCCCCTTGCAACAAGGGCTGGCCGCCTCTGTCCTTTTGCCCCAAGGTCACAAAGGCCCCGCTTTCATCGCATACCCGAACTTTCGCGTCTATTTCGACTGGAACCAAAGCTTTACCTACGTCCTGACAGCCGCGTATTTCGGCACCCGCCTGCAAGGCGCCAAAGTCTTTGACCCGGGCAACCCCGAACCTGGTCTGGACGGCAGCCAGATGAAAGCCCTGCAAATCACATTGCAGTCCCGTGGTTATGATGTCGGCAATATCGACGGCATCTTGGGCGCCCGCACCCGCGCCGCCGTGCGCACCGAACAGACCCGTTTGGGCTTGCCTGTGGACGGTTGGCCAACACCCACACTTCTCTCGAAACTCTAAAGATCGGACATTTTCATGGCTCTTAAAACCTCGGCAGCGCAGATGGTCGCGCAAGCCCGCGCGCGCATCGAAGAAATTGAAACAGCGGACGCCATCGCGATGGTCGATGATCCGAACGTGCAATTCGTCGACCTGCGCGACCCCCGCGAACTGGAACGCACCGGCCACATCCCCGGCGCATTCCACTGCCCGCGCGGCATGCTGGAATTCTGGGTGGACCCCGACAGCCCTTATTTCAAAGAGGTGTTTGCCCAAGACAAGAAGTTCGTCTTTCACTGTGCCTCGGGCTGGCGCTCTGCCATTTCGGTGGCAACATTACAAGACATGGGGTTTGAAGC